>CAYMIL010000004.1:0-10057 GCA_964390845.1 uncultured Candidatus Saccharibacteria bacterium | reverse complement strand
CACAGATTAGGAATCGTTTGAGACTCGTGAGAGATGCTCACGTTGATAGGCTTTAGGTGTAAGCACAGTAATGTGTTGAGCCGAGAAGTACTAATTAGTCGATTCTATTAGGAAATTTGGAAACCACGTTTTACCCTGTTACATGAGATGAACGATCTCATGGTCGCGCATGTCGCGATGTTATTTGAAATCTGAAAGTTGAGATGAGAGTCTCACCAATCTTTCGTCACCGCGAAGGGGTGCAGCATGTTTTGCGGTGACGACACCACTGAGTTGTGTGTGGTGAATTGGGGTGAGTGGGAGTGCTACCTGTGTGCGCGGTGGCACTCCCACTCGGGGCCCTATGCAGGGCTTTGTTCTTTCGTGTCTTCGGACACATACTCTATATACTCTCAACCGCGACGGCTTGTCTGTCGTGCTCATCTTTCAGGTTTCAAATATATGCACATTGAATGTTTAGTTTTGGTGGCTCGACGCGGTGGTCACACCCCTTCCCATTCCGAACAGGGCAGTTAAGCGCCGTAGTGCCGATGATACTCCTCGTGGGGAAAGTAGGTAGCCGCCAGAACTAAGTATTCAATGAGAGACAAACCGCCTTCGGGCGGTTTTCTTGTGTGTCGCTTCTTTGATATGATTGGTACATTATGGTGTCATGGTCTTCGAGGCGGAAGATTATTTTCCTTTCAATACTTGGCGGGTTTGTCGCGCTTCTTGTTGCGGTTCCAGCTTTTTTTCTGTGGCACGAAACGCCAACATGTTTTGATAGCAAACAAAATGGCGACGAAGCGGGTGTAGACTGTGGCGGCTCGTGTCGTTTGTTGTGTAGCTTCGATGCAATTTCTCCGAATGTGTTATGGACGCGGTCGTTCCGTGTTGCTCCTGGGGTGTATTCCGCAGTGGCGTATGTTGAAAATCACAACATCACTTCGAGCGCTGTTGCGGTGCCCTATGTTTTCAAGCTGTATGATGCTTCAAACAATCTCATCACGACGCGCGAGAATGTTGCCTATGTTCCTAAAAATTCTATTTTCCCAATCTTTGAGGCGAATATAAAAACGGGCGCACCAACACCGGTGAGAACCTCCTTTGAATTTACACAGGCGCCCGTGTGGAATCGAGACGATACGGTGATGCCTGAGATTGTTGTCGATCAGAAGCGATTGTCTGGCGAAAATGTTGCGCCTCGTATCGATGCGACAATTCGAAACGCATCTCTTGTTCCTGTTGCGCCAATTCCTGTCGTGGCGATTGTATATGATGGAAAGGGGAATGCGATTGGCGCTTCACGCACGGTGATAGACCGGCTTGCAAAAGATCAGGCTGAAGACGTTGTCTTTACGTGGCCGACACCGTTTGAAACACAATCTCGTGTATGTAAGGTTCCTGCGGATGTGATGCTTGTCGTTGATAGGTCTGGCAGTATGGCAAGCGACAACACAAACCCACCTCAACCACTTACCGACGTAAAGAATGCGGCAATCTCTTTTGTTAATCACTTGGGGGACAACGATCGAGCTGGCATTGTTTCCTATGCAGATACCGCATCCTCGCCGCGTGATGCGCTTCTTACATCAAACTTTTCTATCGTTCGACAAGCGATTGAGGCTATCGCTATTGGCACAACAACAATTCAACAGACAAATATTGCTGACGGTATTGGCGCGGCACTTGCGGAGCTTGTGGGTGCGCGTGGCAACACATCCGCGCGAAAAGTGATTGTCGCTCTCACCGACGGCGTGCCAACTCGGCCACTTAAAGAGGGTGATGAGCGGTATCCCGAAACCGCGGCGCTCACAGCCGCGCAGAGCGCAAAAGATGCTGGTGTGCAGATATATACCGTTGGTTTGGGGGGCTCGGTTAAAAAGGAGCTACTTGAAACTCTCGCATCAACACCCGAAGACTACTTCCCAGTGTTAACGAGTCGCGACCTTGAGCGTGTGTACACACAGATTGCCACATCTATCTGTGTTGAGAGTCCAACGACATTTGATGTCATACCGCTGTTTGTCCCACCTACGAAACTATGAGAGAGGTACTCCACTTTTTCCGCAACAAGTTTGCATCTGTCGATTGGGTGCTCTTTTTTTCCGCACTGCTCATCTCTCTTGCGGGACTTGTAACGATGAACTCATTTGTTGCTGAGCAGGGTCATTATTTTGAAAAACAGCTTATCTGGATTGTAATCTCAGTCGTAGTTTTTTTTGTGGCGAGTACTATTGATTTTAGGTTTTTGCGGAGACCTGGTGTGATCGCCTCAATTTTTATTGGGCTGTGTGCTGTGCTCATGTTGTTGTTTATGATTGGTTATGTGTCTAAAGGAGCACAGAGTTGGTTTCGATTTGGGGCTTTTTCTATTCAGCCGTCTGATCAGGCAAAGGTAGTACTCATCTTGATTTTGGCAAAATATTTTACGCGACGACACGTTGAGATTCGACATATTCGGCACATTCTCGTATCTGGCCTGTATGCGTTTATTATGTTTCTTCTTATTCTGCTTCAGCCGGATTTTGGTGGCGCGATTATTATTTTTCTCCTGTGGTTTGGTATGGTGATGGTCTCTGGTATTTCAAAAAAACATTTGCTGACGGTGGTACTCATCGGTGCCGTGTCGTTTCTCGGTTTGTGGCTGTATGTATTTCAGGATTATCAGAAGCAACGTATCATGACCTTTATCAATCCGCTCGCAGATATTAGTGGAGCGGGATACAACGCGTACCAGTCGATGGTTGCCGTCGGGTCTGGAGAGCTGTTGGGTAAGGGGGTGGGGTATGGCACACAATCAAAGCTTCGTTTTTTGCCTGAGTATCAGACGGATTTTATTTTTGCGGCATTTGCTGAAGAGTGGGGGTTTATTGGAGTCATTATATTGTTCGGCTTGTTTAGTGTGCTTGTCTGGAGAATTTTGAGCAATGCTCTGCGTGGCGCAAGCAACTTTGAAATGCTCTTTGGTATGGGGCTTGCGATTTTATACATGACACACTTTATTATCAATATTGGTATGAATATTGGCGTACTGCCGGTGACGGGTATTACCGTTCCGTTTATGAGTTATGGTGGTAGTCATTTACTCACAGAGTTTTTTAGCGTCGGTATGCTTGTAGGTATGCGTCGCTATAGTAGACCTCTTCACAAAGGGTTTGGTGGAGAGGGAATGATCGAAGTCTAGTACTAGTTTGCGTGGTAGATAGAAGCGTAGGTGGTAAAATCTGTGGTATAGACACACAGTGCGTTTGTTGATGGGACTGCGGTGATAAGGCCGATTTGGTCGCTGTTGTCGACAAATCCACCCGCGCATCCATTGCCGTTTGGTCCTTTCATGACCCATACAAGAGCATAGTTGTTACATATGTCTGGTAGAAATGGAGTTGGAAGACAGATATATCCTATGCCACCAAAATCGAGGTTGTTGATGAGTACGGGGTCTGTTTGTGCTGGAGGGCCAGGGATATACGGAGCGAGCTTGCTATTGAGGTTGTCAAAACCCGTGCTTTCTTGTTTGTTGCCAAGGCATGTTCCGCCAGGGTTGTTTGTGCCGAGACAACGAACATCGCCGATGTCTTGGCTTACATACGGATAGCTACCCCATTCATTTGAATACAGGGCGAGCGCATTGATATATTGTTTGGCAAGGGTAACTTTGTTTGAGTCAATTGCCTTGTCTCGCGCATTTTTGAATGCTGCAAGTGCGATGCTGGAAATAAGGGTGATAATAGATATCACCACCATCAACTCAATAAGACTAAAGCCACGTGGGCGCAGGCGCTTCATGCAACAATGCGATTAGAAAAAATAATTTCGCAAGATGTAAATGCTTAGAGAGAAGCATGCCACCATGATAAGAACAAGCACAATGTTTGCCCACGTGCTATTGTGCACGAGTCCTGTACGCATAAGAACACGCTCCAGCGGAGTAGGTGTGTGTGCTATCTGTGGTCGCTTTGGGATAATCGATTCTTCCTCCTCAAATTCTATGTCAGCCATACATTAAGTATACAAGGCAATGGTTTTTCTGACCATTTGTTCTTGTGAAAAACGCTCGATGATATCGCGTGAAAGTGCCATTCCACATTCTTCACCTACCTGCTTGTGGGAGAGAAGGAATGTGAGTGTCTCAGCGAGTGATGCGACGTCGCCACGAGGGAAGAGGAGGCCGGTTTTTTTGTGCGTAATAATCTCCGAGATGCCACCAACGTTACTTGCAATAACAGGCAACTGTGCCAGCCCAGCCTCAAGAAGTACATAGGGAAGAGCTTCTGTGCGAGAGGTGAGTGTAAAGATATCGAATGCTTTGAGATAGGCTGACGCGGTATCAACAAAGCCAACAAGGTGTATACGGTCGCTCAGTTTTTTCTCCGCGATGAGGCGTGTGAGATTGTCGCGCTCTTCACCTTCACCCACAATGACGACGCCAGTGTCGGGGAAATCAGCGCACACGCGCGCAAAGGCTTCAATAAGAAAATCAAGCCCTTTATTTTTGTGTAGTTCAGATATGGTGCCTATCCATGTTGTATGTTTGATTGCGGGGTTGAGGCGCTGGCGAGCCTCGAAGCCGTCATAGAGTGACAGCGGTGAGATGCCATTGTGGATTGTAACGATTTTTCTGCGCGTGTACGGAAGACGATACATTTGTTGTGCAACACGTTCGGAGACGGCGATTGTTGTGTGTGAAAGAAGCACGGTAATCCAGTGTGCGAATGCAATGAGTGCTTTTGAAATAGGTGAACGGTCTTCATTCCATGCCCAGGCGTGTCCGGTGAAGATGATGCGGGGAACGCGCGCGAGCCGGCCGGCGAGCGCGCCAAGTCCACCAACTTTGGAGCTGTTGAGGTGTACAACATCCGGTCGTTCTTTTTTGTATAGGCGTATGAGGGAAAACAGATTCTTCATCTCAAGGATCACATTAATATTTCGTTTCAGTGAGGGGAGTGTGATTGTTCGAATGCCTACAGATGAAAGTTTGTGGGCAAGTGAGCCACCCTCTCCGCATGCGACCGCTACATCAAATTGGTCGTTGGGGAGTGATGTGGCAAGGTCAAAGACATAGCGTTGGGCACCACCAAAATTGCCCTTGGTGATGAGGAAGAGAACCTTGCGCTTTTGTGGTTTCATGTGTCGTAGTATAGCACACAGTACCCGCCTCATCTGCTCTGGTATAAATACGGAAATCTGCTACTATAGAGCCCATATCTTATCTATGATTGCACTGCGCAAAAAGGAAGCACTCTTGCTTTTTATCGGCGACGTTTTCTTCTTTTATTTTTCTCTATGGCTGACGTTGTGTGTGCGCTATGGAGAGTGGCCAAGCATGGAGCTTCTTCAGAGTCATCTCTACCCATTCTCGCTATTGTTTGTGGTGTGGGTGTTTGTGTTTTTTGTATCGGGTTTGTATGAAAAACATACATTGCTTCTTCGCAACAAAATCCCTGCAATTATTTTAAATGCTCAGCTCATCAACAGTGGTCTCGCCGCGCTCTTCTTTTATCTCATTCCCGCATTTGGCATCACCCCCAAAACAAACCTCTTTATTTGCCTCATTATTTCGTTTGCATCAGTGCTTGTGTGGCGTATCTACGGGGAGCGCTTCTTTAAAGTGGTCAACCCACAGCGTGCAATTCTCATTGGAAGTGGCGCAGAGATGAAGGAATTGCTTCAGGAGGTCAACAACAACCCTCGATACGACCTCTACTTCATTTCTTCAATTGAGCTCGACCGCATCGACAGTCTCGATTTCAACGAGGAGATTTTGAAGCGAGTATACAGTGAAGGCGTGCAGGTGATTGCCGCTGATTTAAAAAACGACAAAGTATTGCCAATTTTGCCAAACCTCTACAATCTCATGTTTTCTCATGTTCGGTTTATCGACATGTATAAAATTTACGAAGATATTTTTGACCGTATACCGCTGTCACTCGTTCGTTACAATTGGTTTTTGGAAAATATATCTGTTTCTCAAGATATTATCTACGATATCTTTAAGCGCATGATGGACGTCGCCATTTCTTCGGTGCTTGGCGTTTTGTCGCTCGTTGTGTACCCGTGTGTGTATGTTGCTATAAAGCTTGATGATGGTGGGGCATTGTTTAGTTTTCAGGAACGTGTCGGACACAACAACCAGATTATTAAAATTATGAAATTTAGGACCATGACAATCGCAAACGATAGTGGCGATTGGCAGGACAAGGGTAAGAGCAATAAAATCACTCGCGTTGGTGCGTTTTTGAGACGGGCACGGATTGACGAACTTCCTCAGCTTTGGAATGTCTTAAAGGGGGACATGTCACTCATTGGCCCACGCCCAGAATTTCCTGGTCCTGTAAAGCAATATGTAGAACAGATCCCATACTACAATATTCGTCACATTATTAAGCCGGGTTTGTCTGGATGGGCTCAGATTTACCATGAAAACCACCCACACCACGCTGTGGCGGTGGATGCGACCCGAGAAAAACTCTCCTATGACCTCTTTTACATCAAAAATCGCTCATTGATGCTTGATATAAAAATTGCTCTTAAAACTATGAAAGCCTTGTTGTCCCGCACGGGAATATAAGGTAATATGCACGATTATGAAGAAATATAGAGTATATTCAGTGATTCTGGTCGTCGTTATGGCGGCTATTGGCTGGTTTGTGTACGCTTCGGAGTTTGGTGGTGGCTCGCTCTCTCGGTTCCCATTTAAGCTCGGTCTTGACCTCAATGGAGGTACGGAGCTTGTGTACCGTGCTGATGTGTCTCAGGTGCAAGGTGGTGATGTCGATGATTCAATGGACGCGTTGCGCGATGTGATTGAACGTCGTGTAAACGTCTTTGGTGTATCTGAGCCGGTGATTCAGACAGAGCAGGCAAGTATCGTTGGGGGAAGTGGCGACCACCGACTCATCGTCGAGCTTCCAGGTGTCACTGATATCAACAAAGCAGTTGAGCTTATTGGAAAAACACCAACACTTGAGTTTAAGTTGCCTAAAGCAGATCTTCAGCCGATTGTGGGTACAACTACAAAAAAGGTTGCGCTCTCATATGAGCAAACAGGTCTTACGGGACGACTACTCAATCGTGCTCGACTTGAGTTCAACCAGACAACACATCAGCCGATTGTGGTGCTTGTGTGGAATGCAGAAGGAAAAGAACTTTTTGCAAAAATCACTCGTGAGAACGTTGGTAAACAACTCTCTATATTTCTCGACGGCTCAGAAATCTCAAGTCCTGTAATTCGTGAAGAGATTGACGGAGGCGAAGCTATTATTTCTGGAAACTTTACCGCAAACGAAGGGAAGGAGCTTGTGCGAAATCTCAATTACGGCGCACTTCCTGTGCCGATTGAACTTGTGGGTACACAAACAATTGGAGCATCGCTGGGTCAAAACGCGCTTCACTCTGGAATCCGCGCAGGTTTGTTTGGTTTCTTGCTTGTCGTGTTGTTCCTCGTGCTCTGGTACCGACTCCCGGGTTTCATTTCATCGATCACACTGGTGATGTACATTATTATTTCTCTCGCATTGTTTAAACTTATTCCGGTCACTTTGACAGCGGCAGGTCTCGCAGGCTTCATTCTCTCAATCGGTATGGCGGTAGATGCAAATATTCTCATCTTTGAGCGCACAAAAGAAGAGTTGAAGCGAGGAAAAACTATTCCTGAAGCAGTAAAAGAAGGATTCCATCGTGCGTGGCTTTCTATCCGTGACTCAAATATCTCAAGTATTATTACTGCAATCGTACTCTTCTGGATAGGCACATCTTCTGTGAAGGGCTTTGCGCTCACGTTCGGTGTTGGTGTTCTCGTCAGTATGTTTACGGCGATTACAGCAACTCGTACATTGTTGTTTGCAATTGTTCCCAATGGTGCGGGTGCGCTTTCTCGTTTCCTCTTTAGCAACGGGCTTCACGTGACAAATAACGAATTAAAGAAATAACATGTTTGTCGTACACTACAGAAAATTCTTCTTCGCACTCTCTGCACTTCTTACTGTTGGTGCAATTGTGGCGATGATGGTATATGGATTCAACTTTGGTATTGATTTCAAAGGAGGTTCTATCCTTGAGGTATCATATCCAATGGCAACATCAAGTCCGGTGTCTACGCGGCCAGCTATTGAGGCTGTTCGAAACAATATCGACACGCTCAATCTTGGGGGCTATCTTGTGCAACCGTCTGGCGCGGATCGTTTTGTGCTCAAAACACGAGAGCTTGATCAGGCAAAAAAGACAGAGGTGCTCAAGGCCCTTTCTGCTGATGGTGTAACCCTTCCAAAGGAAGAGCGTTTCAACACAATCGGTCCTGTCGTTGGAAATGAGTTGAAGAACAAGGCGTATGTTGCGATTGCGCTTGTGATCCTTTGTATCGTGCTTTTTGTTACCTTTGCATTCCGTAAGGTATCAAAGCCCGTATCATCATGGAAGTACGGTTTCGTCACGGTGCTTGCGCTTGTGCACGACGTAATTGTGCCAACAGGAGTATATGTGCTCTACACACACTTTCGAGCGGGCGAAATTGACCTTCTCTTTGTTGCCGCTATCCTCGCTATTCTCGGTTATTCTGTCCATGACACAATCGTGGTATTTGATCGAGTGCGAGAAAACCTTCGCATCAATCGAGATACTCGTTCGTCAGAAGATTTTGAAACAACTGTTGGAAAGAGTGTGAGCCAGACATTTGGTCGCTCTATCAACACGTCGCTCACAATCTTCCTTGTATTGCTTGCGCTCTATTTTGTGGGAGGGGAGGCGACACGAAACTTCGCACTCGTTCTTCTTGTTGGTGTGATTGCGGGTACATACTCTTCCATCTTCCTTGCGTCGCCACTTTTGGTTACAATTGGAGGGGCGAAAGCAACAGCAAAATAATCTAACCACTATATATTCTATGGAGCCATTTTCGATTAAAGATTCATTTCGATTCGGCTGGAATAAGACAAAGCAGTATTTCTGGTTTGTTGTATCCGTGATGTTTGTAAACGAACTCATCCATGGTCTTGGCCGAATGTTTGGAGATAGTCGTCTTCGAAATGTTGGTATGGGAGATGCAGTACTCTCTTTCGGTTTCTGGGTCCTCAGTATTGTTGTCATGATTGGTCTTATGAAAGTGTTTTTGGCGCTTTCACGAAATGAGGGAGCGCACTTTATGGACATTTTTAAGCAATACGGTGTCTTTTGGAAGTTTGTGGGTGTCTCTGTAGTCTACGGCATTATGTCACTTATCGGATTCGTGCTTCTCATAGCTCCAGGGGTATTTGTGATGATAAGATACGGTTTTGCGCCACTTCTTGTGATTGATAAACATATGGGAATTGTTGAAGCAATAAAAGAAAGTGGCCGAATAACAGCGGGTCATTTTTGGAAGCTGCTCCTCTTTTGGCTCGTTTCCTGTGGCGTTATTGCCCTTGGGGTTATTGCTCTCGGTATCGGAATACTCGTCGCGATGCCTATTGTGCTCTTCGCATACATTAACGTCTACGAGCGTCTCTCAAACGCGCTTATGCCGGCTCCAGCTACGGTGGCTTAACTAAGCCATATTATATGGGCTATCCCCATATAATGGCCCAGCTCTTGACTCTAAAACGGTTATCTATATAATGGTGAAATCCTTAAGAAATTAAGGATTGGTACTTTGAAATTGCTTATACGTATTCACAAGAATTCGTGTAAGTCCTATATGTTTATTTCTAGTAAATAATTCAAGAGCGAAATCAGACTCTCACAGCTTCGGCTGTAGGCGCAAAACAGAAGATACTATTTTCTATTTTGTTCCGTTCTGTAAAAGAATGCTTCGGCATTTCTTAATAAGAGTTTGATCCTAGCTCAGGATGAACGCTGGCGGCGTGGATAAGGCATGCAAGTCGAACGGCCCGCAAGGGCAGTGGCGAACGAGGTAGTAACACGTAGGTACTTCCCCCAAAGTCAGGAATAACCAGTCGAAAGACTGGCTAATACCTGATAGTCTCTTCGGAGTAAAGATTTATCGCTTTGGGAAAGGCCTGCGGGATATCAGCTAGTTGGTAGGGTAACGGCCTACCAAGGCTATGACGTCTAGGGGAGCTGAGAGGCTGACCCCCACCGATGG
>CAYMIL010000003.1:0-73514 GCA_964390845.1 uncultured Candidatus Saccharibacteria bacterium | reverse complement strand
GTCTTTCCTGTGCCACGTGAGCCAGAAAAAAGATACGCGTGGGAAATATTTTTCTGCTTTATGGCACCCTGTAGGACACTCACGACGTGGTCCTGACCAATAACATCCGCAAATGTCTGGGGTCGGTATTTTCTGTATAGAGCGATATCGTGAGACAGTGATTTCATACGCTCATTATATCAAAGGTGGGGTGTGGATGGAAAATATATAAAAAAGTGACCCAGGGACGTACATAGTACATACCCTGGGTCGTTCTTTTGAATCCAAGTCCTCCACAACTACGTGGGCGGAAGACGAGCCTGCGGCGCGTACTTGCGCATGTTGCACCTCAATTCAGGATAGGCCACGAGTATAGTGCTCGTGGCTTACAGATGTCGCCGGCGCCCTAGTGGCTGCCGCCGCCGAAGCCGAAGCTGGTGTTGTCGCTGATGTTCGTGCCGTCGTAATCGTGGTTCACCATGAAGCAGTTCGGAACGGTCATATGAGCGTCATCTCTTCCTGGTAGCGGTACTACCGTAGGATTTTCAAACGGTTGGCCTTCAGACCAACCTCACTGTTCAAATACTATTATACACACTGTACGCCTTTTGTCAACTACCCTCCTTACGCACGCGTTTGTAGGTACTTTTCAACAATGCCACGAACCTCGGATGCATTCTGCGCTTCCATGAGCGTCTCTCGAAGCTCTTTTGCCCCGTCCCAGCCATGTACATACGCTTTGTAATGCTTTTTCATAATTGCAAAACTCTTGATATCCCCTAGTAGTTTTTCAAAAAGCTCTGTGTGCTCCACCATCACGAGCAAACGTGCAGGAATATCAGGGTGTTGTTCTGGCGCAAAGAGCCACGGGTTTCCAAAAATCGCACGACCAAGCATAACACCATCGCAGCCCGTTGCTCGCACTTTTTCATGTGCATCATCAATAGACAACGCATCTCCGTTACCCAAAATAAGTGTGCGTTCTTCTTTGGGAAGGTGAGCCTGCACACTGTCTCGTATTTCGACAGCGCGCGCAACACGCTCCCACCGCGCCGGCACTTTTGACATTTCTTTCCGCGTGCGTGCGTGGACAGTGATAAGAGCTGGATGCTCAGCAAGAAGTTCCGGAAGCCACGCCTCAAGCTCGTCTTTGTTAAAACCAATTCTCGTTTTCACGGATACCGGAATATCCTGCGCGCCCTCTTTCGCCGCGCGGATAATTTCTCGGGCAAGCTGTGGGTTTTTTATCATCGCCGCGCCAGCTCCCTGCTTTTCGATACTTTTGTCAGGGCATCCCATATTTATATCCACACCATCAAAACCAAGGGTGTGCGCAAGGACCGCCGCTTCGCGCATTGTCTCTGGTCGAGCGGTAAAAAATTGCGCGACAATAGGACGCTCGGCATCGGTAAAGATAAGGTCGCGCATAAGTTTCGCCTTCCCTACTTCATCGGCAAAGTGTAGACCGTCGGCGGAGACGAATTCCGTCCACGTGACATCCGGCTTACCATGCTGTGCGATGATGCGTCGAAAAGCTGCATCGGTAACATCAGCCATAGGAGCAAGCACAAATACGGGCTTTTGTAGTGTCTTCCAAAAATTCCTCATAGAAGCTTGAAGAATATCTTTTTTCCGAAACGCAAGTCAATATAGTCGAGTGTTTCAAAAAATACTTGAGTATCTGGAATCGTCGTTCTGTCGCTCATGAGTGACCCGAGGTGTTCGAGTGCAGCATCAAGCGATGTGCGCAAAGACACGAAGATCTTTCCTCCATGTTTGGTGTATACATCAATATCACCATCATCATGCACATATACTTTGTCTACCGCAAAGCCAAGCTCGTGCACCGACTCAACAAACCCATGCACAGCAAGGAGGTCTGACTCCTGCATATATGTCTGGCCAATAGGGTCTTTTGCAGAAATGTTGCCATAATATGTTATGTAAATTGCACCAGAGAATTGTGGCGCGGTTGCAAAAATAAGTCCGTGCTCGTTCATTAAATAGCAGTCGTCGCTAAATGTCGGCACATCATTGTACGCGACACTGTCACACCACACCGCAAATGGCTTACGCTCCTCTACGCGTACACCAATCGTTGTCATGTTTTTAAAAAACACGTCCGCGTTTTGTGTACGAGAAAAATCGCGCAAGATACCTCGCTCAATAGTTCTGCGTGGATACAAAAGAATATTTTTCTTGGAGAACACCCACAAATAGTTGCCAGCAATATGTTCTTCTACATACTGCGCGAGTTCGTCGTGTGTGATTACCTCATTTCCCTCAATGTCTATGTGCTTAATAGACATAAAAGGCGCGTGGGAAAGAAAAGCTAGGCCCACGACAAAAAGTACGAATGCTCCTGCCCCAACATACAGTCGGAGCAACAACTGTTCTCGCTTTTCTTTTGCACGCTGTGGTGAACGCAGCGTAGATCTACGTCGTATCATTGCTTCTTGATAACGCCCTTACCCATGTATTTCTGAAGTACCTTTGGAATGAGGATGGAGCCGTCTGCCTGCTGGTTGTTTTCAATAAGAGAAATAAGGATGCGTGGGAATGCAAACGCGGTATTGTTGAGAGAGTGCGCAAACTTCATTTTTCCGTCTGCATCTTTGTAGCGAATATTGAGACGGCGCGTCTGGAAATCGTGAAAATATGAAGCGGAGTGCGTTTCGCCATACGAACCCTTGCCACCACCATGGCCCGGACGCCATACTTCGATATCGTATTTCTTTACCTGGCCAAGTCCGAGGTCTCCTCCACAGTTGACGACAACATGATACGGCAACTCAAGCGCCTCGAGCATTTCTTCGGCGTTGCGTGTAATTTCTTCATGAAGTGCGACAGATGTTTCGTGGTTCGCTTCACACAAGACCACTTGTTCGAATTTGAAAAATTCGTGCACGCGATACAAACCCTTTACATCTTTTCCGTGACTTCCCGCTTCGCGTCGGAAACACGGAGAAAATGCGAGCATCTTGATTGGGAAACGATGCGCGTCAATCACTTCATCCATGTAGTAGGACATTGTCGCCGCTTCACCTGTGCCTGCAAGATAATCTCCGTCCTGTGTCTTATATAAATCCTCTTCACCTTGTGGTAGATAGCCAGTACCGAGCATCGCTTCTCGTTTTACAAGCGATGGCACGATCATTGGTGTAAAACCCTTCTGTGAGAAGTGCTCAAGAATAAATTGCCAAAGCGCAAACTCAAGCAAGGCGCCGTCATTTTTCAAAAAATATCCACGAAAGCCGGCAACTTTCGTACCACGATCAAGGTCGATCATGTCGAGTCCTTCCATGAGTTCAATATGATCCTTTGGTGTAAAATCAAACTTCGGAATATCTCCCCATGTTCGCACTTCGCGATTGTCAGCATCGCTATCACCTTCTGGCACAGAAATATCTGGAACGTTTGGTACCTGCACCATAAGTATCTGCCACGATTTCATAACATCCTTGAGTGTTTCCTCTTCATCCTGCATGGTGCCCTTAAGCTCCTTCATCTCTTCAATAAACTTTGCGCGCTCTTCGGGGGTAGCTTTTGTGATTTTGTCGTTGTATTCGTTTTGAGCGGCTCGCTTTGCTTCAACAGACGCGAGAATTTCTCGGCGCTTATCATCAACAGCAATAAGCTCGTCTACGTCAAAAGAAACGTGCTTTTTGCGAGCCGCTTCCTTGATAAGGTCTTTATTATCTCTGATGAATTTGATGTCGAGCATGGCTAGACTTTATGTTTCCTTTAAAAAGTAATGATAGCAGAAATGGCTCAATTATGGAATGACACGGTACATAGGACGTCACGAATTTCCTACATTATTAAAAGAAATTCCAGACCCACCGCACGGGCTCTATATACGAGGCAACGAAGACCTCCTTACAAGCTCGGCGCACTTTGTGTGTGTTGTTGGAGCGCGGTCGCATAGTGAATATGGCGCGCACGCCTGCCGAGAGCTCATTCTTGGTCTACGCGGACACACTATATGTATAGTTTCAGGCCTCGCTCTCGGCATAGACAGCATCGCCCACAAAACCGCCCTCGAGGCAGGTTTACCTACCATAGCCATACCCGGCTCGGGCCTAAACGACAATGCTCTCTACCCAGCAAGCAACCGTCCACTAGCGCACTCTATTATAGAAGCGGGCGGAACGCTTGTTTCAGAATTTCCTCCAGATCACAAAGCATACCCATACAATTTTCCACAAAGAAACAGAATCATGGCCGGCATGTCGCATGTAGTACTTGTAGTTGAAGCGGAGGTAAAATCCGGAACACTCATCACGGCAAAATACGCGACAGAATACAACCGCGACGTCTGTATCGTGCCGGGCTCAATTTTTTCTCGAACATCAGAAGGGCCACATTTGTTTTGGCGACTAGGCGCAACACCAGTGCGCACAAGCAAAGACATACTCGATGTACTTGGCATACAACATACACACGCACCTGAGAATGCGCAGGAGCGCACAGCCCACTGTACCGACGAAGAACGCGCAGTCCTGCAGACTTTGTCTGTACCCATGTCTCGAGACGAGCTCATGAGAATACTTGTTCGGACACTCGGCAAAAGTGTTTCAGAAATAAACACATTACTCATGATGATGGAGATACGTGAACTCATCGTAGAACGACTTGGGGAAATCTATCCAACATAACAATTGAACAGGGGTCACATTTGCGCAAAAAAAGTATCTGTAGTATTAATTGAACACATGAAGCTCCTCATCGTCGAGTCTCCAGCAAAAGCAAAAACCATTTCAAAATATTTGGATGGCAAGTTTACCGTGAAAGCATCAGTGGGCCATATTCGTGATTTACCAAAAAATAACAAGAAGGCAATCGATATCGAAGGTGGCTTTATTCCCCACTATGAAATTTCAAAAGGCAAGGAAGCTGTAGTTGCAGAAATAAAAAAACTCGCAAAAAAAGCGGATGAGATTTACCTCGCAACCGACCCCGACCGCGAAGGTGAAGCTATCGCATGGCACATCGCGCAAGCAACAGGGCTCAAAAAACCACAACGTGTCGTATTTCACGAAATTACCGAAGACGCTGTAAAAGAAGCGATCAAACACCCGCGCGCTATCGACGACAACCTCAAACAGGCACAAGAGGCACGCCGTGTACTCGACCGCCTTGTTGGCTATGATCTCTCTGGCATTATCTGGAAAAAAGTTCGATACGGCCTATCTGCTGGACGCGTACAGTCTCCAGCGCTTCGCATCATTATGGAGCGCGAGCGAGAAATCCGCGCCTTTACACCCCATACATTTTGGACAATCACTGCAGATTTTGAGTACCCACCGGAACATAAAAAAAGTCCCGTGGAACACACGCTCACATTTACGTGTGTCGAGGAACCAACGGAGCGCACACAGGTAGACCACATTATTTCAGCGGGAAAATCGGGTTCATGGACTATCACTGATGTGAAAGAAACAGAGGTGAAACGTTCACCGCGTCCGCCATTTATCACGTCGACACTCCAGCAAGCGGCAAGCTCACGCCTCGGTTTTGCTCCATCAAAGACAATGGGTATCGCCCAGAAACTCTACGAAGCAGGTCTTATCACCTACATGCGTACAGATAGCACTACGCTCAGCAAAATGGCACTTGGTCAGATTGCGAGCATCATTGAGCAAAAATTTGGTAAGCAATATTTACAATTCCGTACATTTAGCAAAAAGAGTAAGAACGCGCAGGAGGCACACGAAGCAATCCGCCCCACAAGTCTCGCACGAGAAAACGCAGGATTTACTGAGGAACAGAAAAAATTATATCGCCTTATCTGGAAACGAACGGTTGCATCACAGATGGCGGATGCAAACACTCTTCGTACAAAAGTAACCGCAAACATTGGCGCGTCGGGCTCTATTCCCGATTTCGCAATTCACGGATCCCGCATCCTTTCTGACGGTTGGTATGCCGCAGACCCTGCCGCGCGCCAAGAAGATGTTGAGCTACCAAAACTCAGCGTTGGCGACAGCATCACCCTTGTTGATATAAAAACTGAGCAAAAAGAAACACAACCACCAGCACGATATTCCGAAGCAGGTCTCGTTAAAGAGCTTGAAAAGCGTGGCATTGGTCGCCCATCTACATACGCAAGTATTATCAAGACAATTGTTGATCGTGGATACGTAGAAAAACAAAACAAAGCGCTTGTGCCTACAGACACAGGTGATGTTGTAAGCTCATTCCTTGAAAACAATTTCATGGAGTACATCAATGATTCTTTTACTGCAGAAATGGAAGACAAGCTCGACGAAATTGCTCAAGGTAAAGCTGATTATGAAAAAACTCTTTCTGCATATTACAAACCACTCGCTAAAGACGTAAAAGCAAAAGAAAAACTAGCAAAAGCAACAGACCTTGGAAAAGCGCCAAGTGAATTTAAATGCCCTGTCTGTGGAAGTGGAATGATTATCAAACTCAGTCGCAGTGGAAAGTTTATGAGTTGTGAAAAATTCCCAGATTGTACTGGTGCACGCACCATAGATGGCAAAGAGCTCGAGGGACCAAAAGAAACTGGTGAAAAATGTCCGAACTGTGAAAAAGGAATGCTTGTTGAGCGCGACGGAAAGTTTGGTCGCTTTATCGCATGCAACAATTACCCAAAGTGCAAATATATTAAAAAAGACGCAGAGCTCGAAAAACAAAACTCGACGGGTGTAGGGTGTCCTGTCTGCCAGAAGGGCTTCATGACAGAGCGTCGCGGACGTTTTGGACTTTTCTATAGTTGTAGCAATTACCCTGATTGCAAATATGCTATTAAAGCAAAACCAACTGGTCGCATCTGCGGATACATGCGCGACACTGGCCCCTGCCCAGCACTCATGATGGAAGGCACCAAAACTATTCCAGAGAGATGTTCAGACAAGACGTGTCCAAATCACAACCCACATAAGCTGGAGAAGAAGTAGAAGGAATTAAAGACTGAAATTCTTGATCGAATAGAGGTCCTCGTCATCAGACTTCTTCTCGTCTACTGAGCGGTCATCAGCAAGGTCAGATGTAACGATTGGCTCTGGAGCGCTCTGTGGGTGTTCTGCAATATGCTTGTCGAGCATTTCGGTAGCACTTCCCGCTTTTCGGGAATTGATAATATCTAAGATAGTACGCAAATCATCATTAGAAAAGAAATCTATAGAAAGTTTCCCGCCGTTGTCGCGACGCTCAATAGACACACGCGTACCAAGCGATTGTGATAGTTTCTCCTCAAGTTCAATAAGCTCTGGGTCAACAGTGTAATCTTTCTTGCGCACCTTATCAAAAGCAATTTTCCGAGAAATCATTTCTGCCTCACGGACCGTGAGTTTTTTGTACATGATTTCTTTAAACAGCGTAGACTGCTCTTCGGGACGATCGCCAAGCATCATGAGTGGGCGTGTGTGTCCTTCAGAAATTCGCCCCGCAGAAAGAGCGTCAAGAATATCTGACGGCAATGACAAAATGCGCAATGTGTTGCTCACATACTCACGACTCTTCCCTACTTTTTGCGCAATCTCATTGTGCTTAAATTTAAATTCAACAGCCAAGCGTTCAAACGCACGAGCACGGTCAACGGGGTTGAGGTCTTCACGCTGAATGTTTTCAATAATCGCGAGCTCAAGCTTCATAAGGTCGCTGTCGTCGCCTGTCTTGATGAGCACAGGGACCTGAGAAAGACCTGCGAGCTTTGAAGCGCGCAGGCGACGCTCTCCGGCGATGAGCTCATACTCCACCGCAAGACCACCGTCTGGCTTTGGTACTTCTTTTCGTGTTACAACAAGCGCTTGAAGCACACCGTACTGGCGAATAGAGTCGGCGAGACTTTGGAGCTGAGCTTGGTCAAACTCGCGACGTGGCTGAAATGGGTTTGGTTTGATTTTATCGAGCTCAACCCAGAATACGGAATCGTTGTAGTATTGTGACATATGTGTGTAATGTATGGAGTAATTTTATCACACCATGATTGATTTTCCATGCAAACACAGGTACACTCTATCTCATGCCGCGGTGGCGGAATTGGTAGACGCACACGACTCAAAATCGTGCGGAGCAATCCATGAGAGTTCGATTCTCTCCCGCGGCACAGTCTATTTCTCTATATGACGACACATATTGCCGGCATCGACAAGCCCAAGATTATTGCCATCGTCGGCCCGACGGCATCAGGAAAAAGCGCGCTCGCCGTAGAGCTCGCGCGCGCTTTTAATGGCGAAATCATATCCGCAGACTCTCGCCAGGTATACCGAGGCCTCAACCTTGGTACAGGGAAAATAACTCGCTCTGAAATGCGCGGGGTGCGACACCATCTTCTTGATGTCGCAAGCCCAACATCACGCTCACCATTTACCGTTGCACAATTTAAAAACATGGGGAGCGCCGCTATTGCGGACATTCTCTCTCGCGGGAAAGTGCCAATCATCTGTGGTGGAACCGGATTTTATATACACACGCTTATCGATGACGTCACGCTTCCTGACGTACCCCCAAACCCACCCCTACGAACCAAACTCGAAAAGAAAACGACAGAAGAACTTTTTTCTCTCCTTCAACACAAAGACCCATCTCGCGCCGGAACAATAGATCCACACAACAAACCACGTCTCATTCGCGCGCTTGAGATTGTGGAGGCGCTTGGCGTAGTGCCTCGCACCCACCATACATCTCCATACAACACCTACATGATCGGCATCCTTACCGACAAAGACACCCTCGCGAACGCCATAGAACAACGCATCGATATACGCCTTAAAAAGGGCATGATTGCTGAGGCACGGCGCCTACACGCACAAGGCCTTTCATGGAAACGCATGCACGCACTTGGTTTGGAGTACAGATTTCTCGCGCTTCACCTACAGGGCACAATAACCCGCGCTCAGATGCACGACGCCCTTCTAACTGAAACCAAACAATACGCAAAGCGCCAGATGACATGGTTTAAACGAGACAAGCGGATACAGTGGTTTCCTCTCACAAAGAAAAAAGCGCTGCATACTGCAGTCGCTTCTTTCCTTTCTTCGTAAGCTGTAGATTATGAGAGGTGCGCAGCAACGAGCTTTGTCATCTCAAACATGTTTACGACAGACTTGCCTGCGAAAACCTTCTTGAGCTTATCGTCAGCATTGATGTTTCGCTTGTTCTTTGGGTCCTGAAGATTGTGTTCTTTAATGTATGCCCAGAGCTTCTTTACGACTTCAGAACGAGGCATCGGACCGTTCCCTACTACTGCCGCGAGATCTGCACTGACATTGAGCGGCTTCATAAAGGCGGAATTTGGTTTTGCCATAAAAATTCTATTACTTGGTAACGCTTATAAGTATATCACAGACCTGCGAGGGTCGGCGGGCCCACCCCGACTCGAACGGGGAACAACGGTTTTGGAGACCGACGTTTTACCATTGAAACTATAGGCCCAAAGAACTATACAGGGGCCAGAGCTTATTTCTTGGCCTCCTTATGCGCTGTTCGCTTTTTGCACCATGAACAGAACTTGTTGAGCTCAATCTTTCGCTCTACAAGCTTTTTGTTTTTACTGCTCTGGTAATTTGCCCGCTTACAATCCTTGCAGACAAGTTTTATCAATCTATCTTGTGACATGGGTGCTACTATACCCGAAAAGGGCCTAAAAAGCAACGCTAGCGGTAGATGCGTTTTATGAGGGGGTTGAGACGGGTAATAAACTCATACGGAGACATATCTATCTTGTCGGCAAGAGTCTCAGCTCCTATATACTCGTCTCCATCCGCACCAATGAGGGTTACAACATCGCCAACAGACACCTCAGGAATGTCGGTAATATCAATAACAATCATATCCATAGATACACGTCCAACAACACGCGCCTGCGCGCCGCGAACAAGCACGACACCTATACTCGAGAGCGCTCGTGGATAGCCATGCCAGTATCCAATGGGGCACACCGCAAGGACGGAGTCGCGTGTGAGCTCTTCTGTAAAGTCATACCCGACACGCTCACCCTTGGCAACACGCTTTGTTTCTCCAATAACCGTTCGCCACGACAACACGGGCTTGAGGTTGAGCGTATGATGAGAAAACGCAGACACTTCTTTTGAAGGATATACGCCATACATTGCAATACCAATGCGTACCATATCAAAATGGGAATTAGGAAACGCAATTGCACCACCACTTGCGGCAACGTGCTTGAGGGGGTGTATTCCTGCTCCAGAAAACGCCTTCACCCACTGCTCAAACTGCATAATTTGCGCAAATACTCGCTGTTGAAACGACGGGTTTTTTGCCGCGCCAAAATGAGTAAAGAGACCTTCGACGATAACGTTGTCCCCAAGCTCGGAAAGCGCTGTAAGAACACGATCTATCTCATGAACCTGAAAGCCCTGTCGGTGCATGCCCGTATCAACCTTAATATGTATGCGAAGTTTCTCTGAAAAAGATGTGCCGGCGATAGCAGACAGTGTTTCAAAGGTCGACACACTCAAACTAATAGAGTGCTCCGCGGCACGTGGCAACATTTCTGGCAATGTATAGCCCAAAACAAACACTGGAGCCTTAATACCACCCTCTCGAAGTGCGATTGCCTCTGTAATAGAATCCACACCAATCCAGTCCACACCGCAGGCTTCAGCGTGTTGAGAAAATTCCACGAGGCCATGACCATATGCGTTAGACTTTGTAACAGCCATCATTTTTACAGACGACGGAATAGCCGAACGCAAAGAAGCAATGTTGTGTTTGAGTGCGTGAGTATCAACCTCAATCCATGTCCTCAAACCAGAACGATCAAGAGTGTGCTTTGTCATACTTTATATATAACTTTCTGCTTGTATTTTGTAAAGCTCAGCATATCGACCTTTTTTCTGCATAAGATGCTCATGGGTGCCCTGCTCGATGAGAGAACCATGCTCAATCACCAAAATATCGTCGGCATTTTTTACCGTACTGAAACGGTGAGAAATGAGAATCACTGTGCGAGTGTCTGGCAGACGTTCAAGCGTTTCAAAAATCTGCTGTTCTGCAAATGCATCAACGGACGCCGTTGGCTCATCAAGAACCGTAATAGCAGACCCACGATACATGGTACGAGCAAGAGCCATGCGCTGTCGCTCGCCCTTTGAGAGGTCTACCCCATCTTCAAAACCCTTCCAGAGCAACTGGTCATATTTTTTCGGAAGACGTTCGATAAAATCGTGAGCCATTGCCATGGAGGCCGCAGCGCGAACGCGTTCATCATCGATGGGCATATCAGGGTCACCGAGTGCAATCGCCTCACGTGCAGTAAATTGGTATGAAGAAAAATCTTGAAATAACACCGCGAGTTTCTTTTGCCATGAATCAAGGCTAATATTTCTAAGATCTACTCCATCAACAAGAATTGAGCCCGACTCTGGGTCATACACTCTACAGAGAAGCTTAATAAGCGTTGTTTTTCCAGCGCCAGAAAGGCCCACGATAGCAACCTTTTTCCCTGGCTCAATCACAAATGACAAATCTTTAATAGCGTAGGACTGCTCTTGGCTATATTTAAACGAAACATTCTTAAACTCAATACGTGGTGGCTGTTCTGAAATATTGAGCACGTGCGCGTCTTCTTTTTCCCTAATCTTTGGCTGAAGATCGTCGATAGAAAACCAATACTGCACATAGTGCATATACTCTGTCATCCAACCAACCTTTCTAAAGAAATCAGAAAGTGTTCCTTTAAACGAGCGGTATGTTGTGTATGCAAACAACATCTGACCAACCGGAAGTACTCCAACAAGCGTAAGACCTATCACGCGCCAAATACCGAAGCCCAGACAAAGTGCAAACGCGACGAGTGCCAAACATTCCCATACAAACTTTGAGCGTTCGGCTGATTTCATTTCATCATCAAAAGCATTTAGAAGTTTTTTCACCTCCTCAAGGAAACGACGGCCCAATTGAAAGAGTTTGAGCTCCGTGAGGTCTGTCTGATTTTGAAAATGCGAACGGCGATTAAAATACAGGCGACGGTTGCTTGCATTTAAATCCCATATTGAAAACACATCTCTGCCATATCGCACCTGTACATACAACGCAAGAATTGATCCTCCAAATGCATATCCAAGCAGTGGCAAATCGATAAGGGCCAGAATGGCAAGCGAGATAGCGATACCAAAAATGTTTGCGATATTATCTATAACAAAATAGATAAAATCATAAAACACCCTGAGTGAACGCTCATTTGCCTTCTGAAAAAGGTCCTGATACTGTTGGGTTTCAATTGTCGCAATATCAAGCGACGCAATTTTTTGAAGAAAATAGATTGTGAGATTTCGGTCGAGACTAAAACGAAACACCGTAAGGGTAAGGTTGTATATGAGCGATAAAATGTTGGGAGCTACTGTCGAGCAGATGAGCACAATCGTTGTCGTGAAAATACCCTGCATCGTTCCACTGCCCGACAAATATGCGACAGTAAGGTCGATCAAGCGCGCAAACGAACCAAACTGCAAAAACGGAAGAAGATCGAGGGCAATAGCAAGAACAAGAGCCAAAACAAGTCGCCATTTCTCGTAACGTCCCGCAAGGGCAAATGTTTTTCTGGTAGTACCAAAAAGCTTTGAAAAACTCAAAAACCCCTGAAGGGTATAATTTTCCTGCGATACTGATGAGGTCATGTGGGTGCGTAGAGAAGGATTCGAACCTTCGTAGCCCAATGGGCGACAGATTTACAGTCTGTTGCGATTGACCACTCCGCCATCTACGCAATACAGGGCATTCTAAAGCAAAAATCGCCTCGAGTCAAAGGCGATTGTGTTGCATTAAATATCAATAGTAGCTTTCTTTGCGTTTGATTGGATGAATGACTTTCGGGACGGGACGTCGGTACCCATAAGAATATCAAACACCTTATCCGCAGAGGCACCGTCTTCGATAGTAACCTGCTTCAAAATACGGCGATTTGGATCCATTGTCGTCTCCCAGAGCTCTTCTGAGTTCATCTCACCAAGACCTTTATAACGCTGGATAGAAATTTTGTCTTTGCGAGCAGTTTTGCTTTTTGCACCAGTCTCTTCCTCATCGGCCTCAAGCTCATCTCCGCTATCGACCTCCATAATATCGTCGGCAGAAATATCCTTTCCGATCTTTTGATTTTTTTCTTCTTCTGTATATGCGTAGATAATCTCCTTACCTTTCTTTATTTTGTAGAGTGGTGGCTGAGCAATATATACATACCCACCGTCAATAAGTGGTCTAAAGAAACGATACAGCAACGTGAGGATGAGTGTACGGATGTGTGCACCGTCGACGTCGGCATCTGTTGCGAGCACAATTTTGTGATAGCGGAGTTTTGAAATATCGAAGGTATCGCCAATTGCCGTACCGAGTGCAACAACAAGATTTTTAATCTGCTCAGACGCAAGCATTTTGTCGAGGCGGGCGCGTTCGATGTTTAGGATTTTTCCGCGCAATGGCAAAATGGCTTGTGTGCGACGATCGCGACCGGACTTTGCGGTACCACCCGCAGAATCTCCCTCCACAATAAAGAGCTCGGATTCTGAAGCGTCTTTTGTCTGACAATCAGCAAGCTTTCCAGGAAGTGTCATGCCCTCAAGAGCACCTTTTCTGAGAACGCTTTCTTTTGCCGCCTTCGCCGCTTTTCGAGCCTTAAGAGCGAGTAATACTTTCTGAATCATCGCCCGAGCATCGTCTGGATTTTCTTCGAGGAAATATGTAAACGCATCGCCAAAAATAGTTTCTACAGCACCACGCGCGTCGACAGTACCGAGCTTTGCTTTTGTTTGTCCTTCAAACTGAATTTCTCGTAGCTTTACAGAAACAACAGCTGTCAAACCCTCGAGAACGTCGTCGCCAGTAAAGTTGTCTTCACTTTCCTTAACAATGTTATTTTTTCGGGCGTATGTATTGAGTGTTCGTGTAAGCGCGGTCTTAAAGCCCGTAACATGGGTACCGCCTTCAGAGTTGTAGATGTTGTTTGCAAATGCAAGAATTCTGCTTGAAATGTCGTCGACATACTGAAGCGACACCTCCACAGATTCATGCTCATTGGTCATCTTCTCGATGTAGAAGATATTTTTATGAATTGGTTTGAGTGTTTGATTGTAAAACTTAACCATCGAAAGAATACCTCCTTCGAAATAGAATGTTTGTGATGGCGCATCAACCCCCTTCTCAACAAAGAAATCACGAAGGTATGTGGTGCCTTCTGGAATATCTTTTTCAAATGCTCGAGCATCAATGACAGAGATACGCAATCCTTTTACCAAATACGCTTGCTGACGCATGTGGTTGACGATACGATCAAAACCAAAAGTCTGCTTTCCAAAAATTTCTTCATCCGGCTCAAATGAAATAATGGTGCCGTTGAATGATGTTGAGCCAATGCGTTTTACGGCAGCTTTTTTCTTTCCCTGCTTGTATTCTTGCATGTAGTATCCACCGTCTTTGTGGACCTCTGCTTTCATGAAAATAGAGAGCGCGTTTACCACAGACGCACCCACACCGTGAAGACCTCCAGACACCGCGTATCCATCACCACCAAACTTTCCTCCGGCATGGAGCGTTGTCATGATTGTCTCAAGCGCAGACACTTTTGTCTGCTTGTGTACGTCGACAGGAATTCCTCGGCCGTTGTCTACGACTCGTACGCGATTGTTCGGCAACAACACAATTTCAATGTTGTTTGCATGACCACCCATCGCCTCGTCTCGGGAGTTATCGAAAATTTCTGTGATGAGATGATGAAAACCATCGGGACCCGTGGTGCCGATGTACATACCCGGACGCTTTCGTACAGGCTCAAGTCCTTCGAGGACGGAAATGGATTCGGCTGTATAGCCTCCTTTTTTCTTTTCGTCTGCCATAATGTTCTCCTATTCTATCAGAAACGGCACAATAAACCAAGCGCGTATACTATGACAAAACAGTATTTTTGTGGCTTAAAATAAGGGTTTTGGAGCGACACTTATCGGACAAGCCATTGAGGGTGTGCATGTAGTGCGTCTGTAACCCGTTGCATGATTTCCCCCACCTCGACATCTGAAAGTGTGCGCTCAGATGACTGAAACACGAGCTTGTATGCGTATGATGTTTTATGTGTGCCGTCTTCAGATTGTTTGGTAAAGACATCAAAAAGCGCGAGTGATACAAGAAGATCACCTGCGGTGCTTTGAATAACCGACCGAACAAGTGCTTCATCTGTGTCTGCAGGGACAAAGATAGCGATATCGCGCAACATAAATGGATACTGAGAAATGCGGGTGTATGTTTTTCGAGATGCCTGAGGTGCGAGGGTATGGGTGTATGACACATCGTGAGGCAATGACGCGCACACGTGTTCAAACTGAATCTCAAGAGCATATACACCATTGCGCTCAATAATAGCGTATGCGGATGATGGAATTTCTGAAGCACCGATTGTTGATGCAATCCGAGCACACAATGTTGCGAGCTCGCCCTGAAATACCTCGTCTGCCTTTTTTACTTTTTTTACTGGAGCGATAGCGCAACAAAGAGACACGTGCTCGCTTCGTTCATCAAATACTGTACCGATTTCAAATACCCGTACCGCATCGTATATCTGCAAGAGTGGTGCATTGTATGTATTGAGAGCCATGCTTTCAATAACACCATCAATGAGATTGGCGCGCACATATGCTTTATCTGACGCTATTGGGTTTGCAAGCTCGCGCGCACCAGTATCACGGAATGTATATGTGTACACTTCAGAAAAACCGGCCGCGGCAAGGACGTCGCGCACACGCTCAACCCGCGCCGAAAATGCGGCCGCCGCGCTGTCCGCCTCAGTCACCTCGGTCGCCGCAGCCTCCTCTGGTTTGCGCGGTGGAATCTGTGTGTATCCATGAAGACGACCCACCTCTTCTACAAGATCTTGTGGAATCACGAGATCAAGCCGATCATGTGGAACCCTTACAACAACGCCACCATCACACTCTTCCACATCACACCGTAATGCCTTAAGCAAGGAAATAATTTTTTCTGGAGAAATAGCAAGACCAAGGATACCCTCAACATCCGCAAAAGGTAGTGTAATTTCTGTTCGCGCAGGAAGTGCTTCGTGTACATCAATAGTCCCCACAATCTCCCCTCCCGCAATTTCACAAATCAACTGACATACTTCTTGCAATGCATCATAGGTGAGGTGTGGCGTAATACCATTTTCAAAACGTACAGACGCATCTGTGCGCAAACCAAGTGCTTTTGCGGATGTGCGAATAGCAATCGGATCAAAATTTGCAGACTCTATCACAACAGCTCTTGTGTCTGTGGTAATTTCTGCGGCAGTACCACCCTTGATACCAGCGATACCAAGAATCTTATTGTCTTTGCAGTGCGCATCAGTTATTACAAGTGTTCCCACAGGAAGCGTATATGTTTTACCATCGAGAGCTTCGACGGATTCCCCCTTCACGGATTCACGAATACGTAGTGAGTATGTTGTGCTACCAACACCTTCTCGCGCGATAAGTTGTGCGCAATCAAATGCATGTAACGGCTGACCGAGCGCAAACATAACATAGTTGGTCGCGTCAACAATGTTGTTAATTGATTTCTGGCCAATAGCCGTAAGTAGCTCCACAAGCCATTGTGGCGACGGACCAACAGATACACCCTGTATCACTGCCGCACTGTACCGCGGACACAGCGTCGCATCATCAACAGATGCGCTTAAAAGAGAGTTTGTAATTGTCGCGGTCGTATCGTGTTGTGGCAACGACACACGAGTGCCGAGCAGTGCTGCAATTTCTTGAGCAATACCACGATGAGAAAGACAATCGTGCGCGCGGTTGGGCAACACACTCACATCAAATACATAATCTCTGCCCTGGTCGACAGCCTCTACAGATTCAACTTCAAAAGAGTGGCCTGTAAGAAGTTGCGCGACCTCTGACGGAGACTGATATCCGTCCAATGCCACATATTTACAAAGCCAGTTATACGAAAGTTTCATATTAGAATTGATTGATCAACCGAAGATCACCACTGTACAGCAAACGCACATCATCGATACCGTAGAGCAACATCGCAAGGCGATCGATACCGCCACCAAAAGCAAAACCACGATAGACGGTCGGGTCGATACCAACAGCTTCAAGCACCTTCGGATGCACCATACCAGCGCCCATAATTTCTATCCAGCCAGTGTGTTTGCACAACGAGCATCCCGTACCACCACATTTAAAACACGACATATCTATCTCTACACCCGGCTCAACAAAGGGAAAGAAGCTCGGGCGCATGCGCACCAAAACAGATCGAGAAAACAATTTTCCAAAGAAAATTTCAAGCACCCACTTGAGATGGGCAAGAGAAACATCCGTGCCCACCATAAGACCTTCAATCTGATGAAACTGCGCTTCGTGTGTCGCGTCTGTTGCCTCATGGCGAAACACTTTGCCCGGAGCGATAATACGAATCGGTGGTGTATGAGTTTCCATGTAACGCACTTGCACAGGAGATGTATGTGTGCGCAACAACTGCTTCATTGCGGTCGGCTGTAGCCAAAATGTATCCCACATATCACGAGCTGGGTGATATGACGGGATGTTTAGCGCATCAAAATTATGATGCTCATTTTCTATTTCGGGACCGCGTGCGACAGAAAAACCGAGTTCAGCAAAAATAGCCGTGATGTCACGGATGATCTGGGTAATCGGATGAAGGTGTCCTGGCCGCTGTTGCTGTTCCATATTCTTATAATGCCATAAACTGCCCAATAAACGAGCCGTCTTTCACAAACACCTCATCATCCTCAACACGAAAATCTGGATTTTTTCCTTGATACAACGGATACGCATTTTGATATGTGCGAATATCTAGCTCAACCGCAAACACTCCTTCATCAGAAGAAAGAATAATCGCATCGTCGCGACCAGGATAAAAATCGACATGGCGAATAGTTGATGGTTGGGTGATAACACGAATTGTTGGCACACATGCCCCACCGCCATCTCCACAGAAATACGGAGGTATTCTGCTCTCATTTCCTATCCACGACGCAAATACAGACGCGCCGTCAGACCATACTTTCATATGTTTCTTTTCTATAGCTCGAGCTTCTGGAGAAGTTGAGGCAACACCAACTGTTGCACTCTGTGGCGTAGTCGATGTCGATGTGGGAGCAAACAATGCATTTATTTTTTCATACTCTCCACGCACTACAGGTGTTGATGTTGATACTTTGATCTCTCGAAGCTCTAAATCGCGTGGAACAAGTAGCGGAAACACAGGCGAAACTTCTTTCTCTCGCACCACAATATCTTTTGTCCACGGCCAGTATAAATCGTTGGCGACAATCACCGTATATTCTCGAGGTTTAAGGTTTTGGAGAAACAACTCTTTTTGGAAAAGCCCCGTCTCCTTTTTGAGCTCATTGTTTACATAAATATACGAACCAGATTCTGGAGTAAATACATACAAACCACCACGTTCTATGAGTGAATACCCTGTAGACAAACTATAGCCGAGAGAATACAGCACAAGGAGAGGCACGACAGCAAAAAAGCATACGATAAACGCATAGAAGTAGAACGCGCGCTTTTTTGCTTTCATCGGTTCCATACAGGATACTATAGCACACGATGCTTTGGAGTAACCCAAAAGCCCATATACCTGCCGAGCATGAGTCGAGTCTGCGCTTCAAGACCAGGAATTGACCCAAAAATAGTAATCGTCAATGGCACAAAGATCCATTGCAATACCATAAAAATCATCCGGCGACCCCTTTTTGAACCCTTCGGCATCGGTGGCAAAAAGCTTATAGAAATAATCGCAGACATGACCAAACCAACCATCGCGAGAATCATGAGGTTACGCGTAATGATTGGAAGATTATACGACAAAATTGTCGTATTAAATTTCCCTCCACCCAGCCACAATGGCAACCACCCGAGCAAAAAGATAAGAATCGGGTTTGTCGCAAGCGACCAGAAACCTTCAAGCTGAACAAAGGCGACCTTGATTTTCTTCCACAACCGAATACGTGGGTTTTTTATCAGACCAAACAAAATGTATGGCACGTTTTCAACGCCCCACCCCCATCGTCGCTGTTGCTTATAAATATTTTTAACTGTCTGAAAAAATGTCGGCGCAAGATTTGCATCCATAGACACAGGGTACGAGATTGGCAACACCGCGTACTGTCCATCGTAGCCAAGAAATGCGTTCCAGAAGATTCGAGAATCTTCAGACACCATGTTTGTCTGCCAATACCCTATTTCATAGAGCGCCTTAAAAGAAACTGCATGCGAAGAAAATGTTGCGAGTTTCTCTGGGCGTTCCTGCTGAATCATCTGCCAAAATGTGCCTGATGCAGCAACAACACGCGATAGCGCTGGCGCCTCCCACACGTTGTTGTTGTAGAGCGGAACAGGCTGATACGACACACGATATGGATTTTCTGCAGTCATAAAGTGCCATGTCACACAGAGGAAATACTGTTCGTACACCACGGTATCCATATCAAACGCAGAAACAATTACGTCGTCATAGGAAACCTCATGCGCATCCAAAATATCAGTGCGAGCCTTCTCAATTGCATATGCGATATTTGACCCTTTTCCAGCCATTTCGCCCGGAATATCTTTTGGATGCGTTGTCTTAAGGAAGTATCCAAATTTCCCTGCATACTGTTCTTCTATTCGTGCCATCACCTGCTGTGCTTCTTCTCCAGCACGCTCTTCTGCGGCAATGACAATCGCAATTTTTTTCTTGTCGTACCGAGCATCAAGAATTGCCTGAATACTTTTTTCTACCACCTCATAAGATTCTTTATAGAATGGCAAAATCACCAAATGGACAATGTGCTCATACTTGATATGTGTTAGCATTGCACCCCAATCAAGCGACATATTGTGTCGCATACGTTTCCAGTTGTGGCGAAGGTAGATGGAAAGATAGACTGTCTTAAGAAGCCAGTAAAAATCAAAAATGATAATGAAAATTGCGGCAAGCACTGGGTCTAGGTACGACAACAGCACCGCGCCAAGAATCGTCCCCCACGCAAGAAAACCGGGGAGTATCTCAAGAAGTCGATACAACAATCTGTCCGAGCCTGAAAGCTCGGATGCGCGACCGATATGAAATGGTTTATGAGAATGATGGGCCTCTGCCATACTTGTCTTGAGCCACCTGTCAGGCTTGAACTGACGACCTGCTGTTTACAAAACAGCTGCTCTACCAACTGAGCTAAGGTGGCGTTGTTACTCTACTCGCTCTTCCTGCACTGTAGCCGAAAGAGACTCTTTGTGCCGCGCGATGTGTTTGATAAACTCAGACGCTTCGCCGGTCTGTCGAATCATATTTCGACCCCGAACCGTACGCTCAATCTTATCATAATGTCGGCGCAAACCAGAAGTCAGGTGTCGAGCCTGATTCCATGCATAAAATGGAACGTAGTGCGTTACAAAAAACACACCCTCCTGCTTTGCTTTAAGCGCAAACGCTTTCGCCTTGGCAAGATACGCCTCAACATCTGTGTTCCAACGGTTGATAAACTCTGTCGGAGCAAACGTCTTCTGTCGTTTAAGCTCAGCGAGTCGCGTTGCAATCATGAGTGCACACATCGCGAGCGATACGGCAAACAATGAAAGAGTCATACGTGTTTATTTTTGAAGAACAGAGAATCGAGCAAATCTGCCGATCTCAGTTTTCTCTCCGAACTTCTGAACTGCACCTTCGACGAGGTTGCGAATGGTAAGGTCTGGATTCTTCACGAACGGCTGATCGAGAAGAGAACGCTCTGCAAAATATGCAGAAAGCTTTCCTTCAAGAATCTTTGCCTTCAAATCTTCAGGCTTTCCTTCGATGTCAGCCTGAAACATCTCTGTTGCACGCTGTACATCCTCAGCGGGCACATGCTCTCGAGAGAGATACTGAGGATCAGCGGCCGCGATATGAAGTGCAACATCATACGCAAGAACCTTGAAATCCTCATTCTTTGCTACGAAATCAGTTTCGCAGAGAAGCTCAACCATAGAGCCAACTGTGCCTGTAGAGTGGATGTATGCCTGCACCACGCCCGAACCAAGTGTTCGGTCGAGTTTTTTGAGAGCAGTCGCTTTACTATTCTTCTGAAGAATCATGAGCGCCTTTTCTGTATCTCCACCCGCCTCTTCGAGGGCCTTCTTACACTGCATCACAGAGACACCTGTCTTATCTCGTAAATCTTTAATCTGATTCGTAGTGATATCCATGATGTGTGAAAGAATAAAAACTAATAAACCAACAGTGTCCGCTTACTGCTTCTTTGAAGATGCTCCTTCTTTGTACGCAGTAGCGATTTGTCCTACAACATACGCGATGCTCTGCATTGACGCATCATTGCCTGGAATCGCGTACTCTACCTCACCAAGATTACAATCAGAACCAGAAAGGCTGATGATAGGGATATTGTGAGCCTGAGCTTCTTTTACTGCAATGTGCTCTCGCTTGAGATCCACAACAAACATAGCCTTTGGAAATTCCTTCATCGGCACGAGTCCTGAGAAGTTTTCCTGAAGTCGAACGATTTCTCGGTCGATAAGAAGACGCTCCTTCTTTGTGTACTTCACAAGCTCACCTTTTTCTTTCTGAGAAAGAAGCTGTTCGAGCTTTGTAACGCGCTTTCGAATCTCTGGGAAATTAGTGAGAGTTCCACCAATCCATCGGCTTGCGACAAACGGCATACCAAGTGACTGAGCGGCATTTCGAATCGCTTCTCGAGCCTCACTCTTTCCGCCCACAAAAAGGATTGAACCTCCTGTAGCGGCAATAGACTGCACAAACTGCTTTGCCTTCTCAAGCTGTTCGCTTGTCTTTTCGAGATCAAAAATCTCAACTCGGTTCTTTACACCGAAGATAAACGGTTTAGCAGACGGGTGTCGTCGTGCTTTTGTATAGGCAAAATGCGCTCCTGCTTTAAAGAGACTTTCTATCGTGTTTTTTGACATATTCTGTGCTTGCATAGATACAATGTGAGAGTCTATCAGATTATGGGTGACAGCGCAATGGCTTAAACGGATACCTCCCCTGCCTCACGTGCCCTGATGGCGTCGATGATGGGATCGAGGTTTCCAAGGAAAATTTGCTCAATATTGTGCCATGACTCCTTGATACGGTGGTCTGTCACACGGTCCTGCAAGATATTGTAGGTACGAATCTTCTCGGAACGGTCTGCTGTGCCGATCTGGTCCTTGCGGTTTGCTGAAAGCTTCTTTGCTGCCTCTTCTTCGGCGAGCATTTCAAGCTTTGCCGAAAGAATACTCATCGCTTTTTCTCGATTTTTGAGCTGACTTCGCTCGGCAGTTGAGCGCACATCGATACCTGTCGGTTTGTGAATAATACGCACAGCAGTTTCCACTTTGTTGACGTTCTGTCCGCCCGCACCTCCAGATCGAGAAAACTCGATTTCAAGGTCGGCGGGGTTGATTTCGACATGAACCTTCTTTCGCATTGGCATAATAGCCAGCGACGCGGTCGACGTGTGCACTCGCCCCATTTTCTCCGTTGCTGGGATACGCTGGATACGGTGAACACCTGTTTCAAATCGTAAATCTTTGTATACATCCTGCCCTCGCACCTCAAAAGAAGCTTCTTTGTAGCCTCCGAGCGCATTCTGGGATTCATCTATTTTTTTAAAACTCCACCCTCGACGCTCAGCATATTTTTCATACATTTCAGCAAGCTCCCGAGCAAAAAGAGATGCCTCGTCGCCACCAGCGCCAGCACGTACTTCAAGAATAATCTCATTGGGAAACTCGTCCTCTTCTTTTTCAGCAGTCAAAATGTCGTCCATCTGTTTAAGGACGGCTTCTTTTTGAGCTGAAAGATTTTTAAGCTCATCGAGAGCAAGCTCCTGCATCGCAGGGTCAGACGCAGACAGAGCTTTAGTGTGTTCTTCTTCCTTAAGGAGGTTCAGGTAGTGATCCGCGAGATAGCTTGTCTTGGGATTTTGTTTGTACTTCTCAATATCCAAGGCGGGTGAAAGTTACTCTTCTTTCGAAGCTTTCGCCTTCTTTGTTTTCTTTGGGAGAGCCGCAGACTTTGTCTGTCGAGACTTGAATTTCTCTACTCGTCCTGCAGTATCAAGCACCTTCTCTGCTCCAGTGTAGAACGGATGGCAGGCGCTACAAATTTCAACCTCGATTTTCTCTTTTGTTGAGCCGAGGGTAAAGGTATTTCCACACGCGCACACGACGGTTGCTTGTGGGAAATATTCAGGATGTATTTCTTTCTTCATGGGCGATACTATAGCAGTAAAAGGGGTTTTATGCAAATACAAGACTAGTTATCCCGCAAAAAGTCGATATCACGCTGGATAGCCGCTACTCGGTTCATAACCTGAGTACCATAACTGAGGCCTGGACCAGCCTTTCCTCCCACATAGCAGGTACGCCCAGAATAGTATCGACATGCCGCCGTTCTGTCGTCGGTATAGCGGTCTCCCGTCGTGCCCACAAGGTCTCGAAGCAAGGTTGCCGAAGCCATAATAGCATCTGCTGGGTTCCAAGGATCTGGTACGGATTTTCCAAGAAATGATGCTACTGTGCCCTTGATGATATTCCATGTTGAAGGGATAAACTGAGCTGGTCCCATCGCACCACCATAGCCGGCAACGCCAGCAATCGGACACGATACCCGTGTTTGAAGAGGGTCGCGGCCAAGCTCGGCAAGCAATGTTTTTAGCGGAGGTAAATCTCGAGTTGGATGAATACCGTTTGAATAGACGAGGCCAGAATTGACGCTTCGTGTCTGACCAGATCCGAGATCGGTGATCACACACGAACCAACGTTTGCACCAAGGTTAGACTCTTGCTGAAGGATGGCGAGGATAAGTGCCGCATGAACACCTGTTTTTGCACTCGCCTCCTGCGCATACTGAAGTGCGGTACCAAATGGAATCGCCGCAGAGTCTCGCAATGGGAACAGCACAGCCTTAATCTGAGCTGCCTTTGCCTGACGCTCCGCAACCTCCTGCGCATACGTCTTTTCGTTTTTCTGACTTATAGCAAGCAGGCGCTGTTTTTCTGCCTGATCAACTTCTACCTCTTTTTTTGACGCCTCAAGAGCTGCTCGTGCAGAGGCCTCTTGTTCTCGTTTTTTATCGAGAATAGCACGCTCAGAATCGGCGACACTTCGAGTTTGGCGCAATTCATTGAACAAATCAGACAGTTCTCGCTCCGTGGAAGAGTATGCATCTACATCTGCAAAAAAGTCTGAGAGATCTTTGTTTGAAAGCATTGTCTCAACAAGCGATGCTGATGTGATTACATTTGTCTTTCGGAGGATTTCAGCAAGGACTTCTCGACCGCGCTCAAGACGAGAATCAAGTTTTGCAATCTCCGACTGCTTTACCGTAATGTCTTTTGTGAGGTTGTTAATGGCGATATTTTTCCCATTAATATTTGCCTTCGCGGCATTAATTTTTGCCGTGAGAACATTGATATCTGTTTTGAAACCCGCACTCATAGAACGTGCCTGATTGAGCTGTTGTGTCCATTGTGCCATTTCCGCCTCACACGCGGCGAGCTCTTGCTCAAGCTGTGAACGGCTTTTACCATCTGTCTGGTCAGTACATGCCGAATCAGCGGCAAAAACAAAATCACCCGGCAAGGTGATTTTGTATACGCTCACGAGGAGCGTACTTAGGACTAGTATGAAGACTGGGATGTTAACTATGCGCATATATAGAACTACCGACCACATACCGCACCAACCCGCAGACCGTATTACTCTGGCTTTGCTTCGCCTTCTGCTGCACCCTCCTCCTCTTTCTTTCCTTTCTTTTCTACCTCAATAGCAGAGAGGTCAACTGGAGCCGCTGGCTCTTCGGACTCTTCTTTTGCCTCGGATACGAGCGCTACCACTTCTTCTGGAGACTCTACGAGAGTAACACCTGCTGGAAGAACGATATCTTTTGCGAGAATTTGACTGTCGAATGTAGTGAGTGAAGAGACATCAACCTTAATCTCATGAGGGAGATCCTTAGGCATTGCCTCAATCTTTACTTCTCGCATAACTTTGACGAGAATACCGCCCAAATCTTTCGCCGCTGGTGCAACACCAACGAATTCGATAGGGATATCAACTTTGATTTTATGCCCTTTCTCGAAGACATAGAAATCTGCGTGACGAGGAGCGTCGGTAACTGGATCGAGGTCAACATCGTGAATGAGCGCCTCAAGATCTTCGCCACCTTGTCGCTTTAGTGTAACGACAGATGACTCTCCAGCCTTCTTCCATACCTTAAGGAAGTCAGCAAACTTGATAGAAATTGGAGTTGATTCCTCCTTTTTTCCGTAAAAAACAGCAGGAATAAAGCCATTTTTTCGGAGGTGTGCCAGATTATCTGACGTTGTTCGGTTTTCTACGTTTAAACTAAGCATTTCACCATTATATATATGAGCTTGAAAAAATCAATAGCTTGAGCCCCTTTCTGGCGAAATTAGTTACGAGCGAGGTGAGAAACCATGTATTCAATACTACCCCCCACCTTTTTGCCAGGATTAAAGAGTGTGAGTGGATCAAAGATATGCTTGGTGCGCTCAAAGAGCTCAATGATATCCGGCGCAAACATTTTTGGAAGATATGGTGTACGAATAATGCCGTCGTTGTGCTCGCCGGTAAATGAGCCGTCAAATGATTTCACCAGATCAAAGATTTCTTCAGATACAACAGGGATGAGGGCTCGATTTTCCTCTTTCGTCATGTCCATCAGCGGAATGATGTGAAAATTGCCGTTGCCCGCGTGGCCGGCGATTGTGTAGATGAGGTTGTGTTTGTCGAGGATTGCGCGCATCTTTGGGAGAAATTCGGGCAGAAATTCCGGGCGCACCACGACATCATCAACAAATGGCGCAGTACGCATACCGTGCACGTGTTTGCGAAGAAGATTGAAACTCTCGCGGCGGATTGTCCAATATTTTTCAGATTCACGTGCTGATTTTGTTGCACGCATCGCAAAACCAAAGTGCGCGATTTTTGCTCGAAGCGCTTTCATGCGCTCATCAATCGCGCGCTCGTCATTGCCCGAAAACTCTACGAGCAAAATAAGCTTTGGAATACCGCCCGTGAGCATCATGAATGCTTCCGGAATAAAACTCAACATCAGACGAAAGAAGTTGCCCGTCTTCATTGTGCGAAGCATTTCTGGCAAAAAACGTACCGCGAGCTTCATCGTACTGTCATCGTACGATTCAACTGTTTCAGGGTTGAGTTCGAGGCACTCCTTTACCAAGTCGCCAAGGCGAGATAGGTCTCTTAAAAATACAACAAATAACTTTGATGTCTTTTCAACGGGAACGAGGCGAAGTTTTGCTTCCGTCACGATACCGAGCGTTCCCTGCGATCCAACGATAAGCTTCGTAAGATCAAACACGCCCGTCTTTTCATCCCACACATTCCACAAATAGTAGCCCGCAGAATTTTTTGACACACGTGGTTTTGCAGAACGAAGTTTTTCTGCGTGCGTTGTCACGAGTTCAAATATTTCTTTGTAGAGATTTCCTTCAAAATCCCCTTGCGCCATTTTTGCATCAAGCTCTGCACGCGTAAGTGGTCGCACCTCGTACTCCTTACCATCGGCAAACACAACGCGTAATTCCTGCACGAAATGTTCCATCTTTCCATAGCGAAGTGTTTTTTCTCCAGCAGCATTGTTACCGATCATTCCACCAAGTGCGCACAAATTTTTAGACGCAGTGAAACAGGGCAAAATGAGACCCCGTTTCAAAGTTTCTGGCTCAAAGTCTCGGTAAAATGTGCCGGGAAGTACACGCGCACTCTCACCCTCAAAACCAACAATTCCTCCCATATACTTTGATACATCCGCAATAATTGATTCGTTGAGTGAACCACCGGACATACAACTTCCCGCTGCTCGGACAGTAAGCGACAGCGTCGGGTCTTTCGCTCTGTTGACAGGGTCCGCGACAAACGCCGTGAGCGCCTCTATGTCTCGCGCGTGCTTTGGAAAAACAACGAGCTTTGGGCACACCTCAAGGAGGCTTGCGTCATGGCTATACTTCGTAAGCGTTTCTGCATCATCTGCACACTCACCTTCTATAATCGACGAGATCTGTTCTTTAAGATTCATATGCCTCGCTCAAATTACGCCAACTTATTAAACGTTTTAAGTTTTGCTTCCGCCACTTTTTCTACAGCAACTACAGCACCCTTGAGAATTTTATATGGCGCAACTTCGTCGGGATGTTCCTGGAGCGCGAGCTTAAGCGCATCGCGATATGCAACGCGTAGTTCGGTATTGATATGCACGATACCAACACCCGCGTCGATACCCGCCTGAAAATCTTCTGCGCTATTACCAGAACCACCGTGAAGCACAAGTGGCACACCTGTTGCCTCAGCAATTTCTTTGATGCGCTCGATGTTAAGCTTTGGATCACTTCCTCCACGAAGCATGCCGTGAATATTGCCGACTGCTGGCGCAAGCATATCGACACCCGTCATTTCAACAAACTTTTTGGCCTCTTCTGCACTTGTGAGCATATCGTCATTGAGATTTACTCCTTCTGGAATATCGTCGAGGATTTTTGAAGACTGGCCGATATAGCCGAGCTCACCTTCTATAACCACATCACGTCCCGATGCTCGGGCATATTCAACACACTCTTTTGCCATACGCACATTTTCATCAAATGGAAGTTTGGCGCCATCAAAAATGACTGAATCAAAGCCTGCATCAATGGCCTCTTTTACACGCTCTATAGAATATGTGTGATCGGCATTAAGAAAGATTGGATATGAAAATTGCTCTCGAATACTACGCACCAACGCCGCTGTCTGCCGTACGCCGATAAAATCCCGCTCACCCTCAGAGACACCGATAATAACTGGCACATCAAGTGTTCGGGCGGCATTGAAAATACCCCACAGTGCTTCAAGGTTTGAAATATTGAAATGACCAACAGCGACACCCTTGCTCATCGCGTCAGCAACCGTTTCGCGTAATGTTTTCATGCACATTATTCTATCACAGCCAAAAAGTGCCGTGATATACTAAACCATATGTTTAGAAAAATAGATTTCTTGGCAATCGGTGATACCGTTGTCGATGCGTTTATTCGTTTGGATACGGCGAGCGTTCATTGCAACATCAACCACGAGCAATGTGAACTCTGCATGCCCTTTGCTGAAAAAATTCCCTATGAGTTTGTAGAAGTTGTAAAAGCGGTTGGTAACAGCGCAAACGCGGCAGTATCCGCCGCACGTCTCGGTCTGTCTTCGGGGCTTGTGACGGATCTAGGTGGCGATCAAAATGGCGCAGAGTGCATTGCTGAACTAAAAAAACAAGGGGTCTCCACAAAATTTGTTGCCCGCCACAAACACATGCAGACAAACTATCATTATGTACTGTGGTTTGAAGATGAGCGCACCATTTTGGTAAAGCATCAAGAATATCCATACTCTCTACCGCGCATCGGTTCTCCTCGTTGGCTCTACCTAAGCTCACTTGGCCAAAACTCTCTCCCATATCACACACAGATTATGGAATACATTCGCGCGCATCCAGAAATAAAACTGGCATTCCAGCCCGGCACGTTTCAGATGAAGTTGGGCGTGGAGAAATTGCGCGAATTATATAAACGCTGTGAAATTTTCTTCTGTAATGTTGAAGAATCGAAGCGCATCCTTGGAATCCCAGCGGACAGCCATGCTGGCATCAAAGAACTCCTTATACAAATGCACGGTCTCGGGCCAAAAATTATTTGCATTACCGACGGTCCAAAGGGCGCATACGCATATGACGGAACAACGGCGTGGTTCATGCCTCCTTATCCCGATCCAAAACCACCATACGAACGCACGGGAGCAGGAGATGCGTTTGCCTCTACCGTTACGGCGGCACTCGCCCTCGGTAAACCACTTGATGTGGCGCTATCATGGGGACCAATTAATTCAATGTCTGTTGTTCAGCAGATCGGTGCACAGAAAGGACTACTCTCCAGAAAAGAGGTGGAACATTTTCTAGAAAACGCACCAAAAGAATACACTCCTCGGGAAATTTAATAAAAAAGGAAGGGGGTTCGACGCGAGTCGAACCCCCTTTTTCCTGACTGTGACGATGCCCCCTACGCGGGAACCATCTTGCGCTCCTTGATCTTGAGCGCCACGATGATGCCACGCGCGAAGCGCCTCATCTCGGTCACGTTGCGAGCGCTGATGTCCAGCTTGAGCTGGTTGAGACGCCGCAAGCACTTGGAGTAGAGCGCGTCCACGTTGGCGATGGACGTGCTGAGCAGACGCAGCCAGCGCAACGTGATGCGCATGATGCGTGCAGGCCGAACCCGCTTGAACTTGTCGCGCACACTCCGCTTCATCAGCTTGGTGGCACGCTCCGTCCAGGCGAAGACCTCCTCCGCAAGACGCGGGGTCGCCTCGGACATGACCTCCTCAGCCTCCGCAGGGCCGAGACCGTGCTTGCAGAGCTTCTCACGAATCGCGCACCGCGACCGCTCGATCTCTGCTTCCTCCACGAGTACTGCCGTAGTCATAAGCATACTCTCCATCCCAACACTGGGAATGGTGCGTGGCGTCCTATCACCCACGCAAATTGTGAAAGTGGCGAGACACAATAGGGTGCCTCCAGTCAGCAACGTAACAGAACTGACCCAACTTTTATGCTAACACACCAATACAACTCTTCAAGTCTTTTTTCCTCACGTATGCAAACTAGTGTTTACGAGACAGCACACGCTCAACAGCCTCTGATATCGCAGACTCTCCCATGCCGTAATGCTCAATAAGCTCCGCCGGAGTACCAGACTGGCCAAACATATCTCGAACACCCACAAACTCGATTGGCACCGGCTGATGCTGTGCAAGACACTCAGCAACAGCACTTCCCATTCCACCAGCAATCTGGTGTTCTTCCACGGTCACAATTGCACCCGTTTCTTCAGCAAGAGCTCGTATGGCCTCTTCATCAAGTGGTTTTATTGTCGCAAGATTAATCACCTTTATAGCAACCCCTTTCTTCTCAAACGCGCGCGCAACAACAAGTGCTTTGTGCACAAGGGCGCCCGTTGCGATAATGCCGACAGATGCGTTTCCTTTCTGTGGAGCAAAAAAGGTTTGTGCCTTACCAATTTCAAATGGCGTATCTTCTGTAGTAATGACTGGTGTTTTCTCTCGAGCAAGACGTATGTATACAGGTTTGTTTATTTTCGCCGCGGCGACTGTCGCCTTTTTTGCTTCAATTGCATCGCACGGAGAAAGGACTACCATGTGTGGTATAACACGCATAAGCGCGATGTCTTCTACTGCCTGATGCGTACCACCGTCGGGACCGACGGAGATACCGGCGTGCGATCCAGCAATTTTTACCGGCTGATCATTGTATGCAATCGTTGTACGAATCTGCTCCCAGTTTCGGCCCGGAGAAAACATTGCGTAGGATGTGATAAATGGAATCTTCCCCATCGCCGCCATACCAGATGCAACCGATGCGAGGTTTTGCTCTGCGACTCCTATTTCTATAAAACGCTTTGGAAATTTCTGCGCAAAGAGATGCATCTGCGTAGACTCGACAAGGTCGGCACATAAGCCGACAACGCCCTCGTGCTGTGCGCCCGCAATAAGCAAGCCCTCGCCAAACCCTTTTCGGATAGGCACCTGCTCGACATCTGTATCAAATATTTTTTTGTTGAGCGTATCGTGCGTCATATTATTCATGCTCACTCTTTATTTTCCCTCCAAGCGTGCGTAACGCGGCAAGTGCCATGTCGGCTTCATCTTTGTTTGGTGGTTTGCCATGCCATTCAAACTTTCGCTCAAATTCTGGAACACCTTTACCTGGAATTGTGTGCGCGATAATAACCGTCGGCTTTTCAAACACCGCTTTTGCTTGCTGTACAGCATCAACAATTTCCTCAAAATTGTGTCCATCGATTTCAATAACGTGCCAATTCCAAGACCGCCATTTATCTGCAAGTGGCTCAAGGGGCATTACATCTTCGGTAAAACCATCTATCTGAATATTGTTTCTGTCGATAATGCCAATAAGATTGCGCAACCTGTTTTTACCGGCAAGCATCGCCGCTTCCCACGGCTGACCTTCGTTGAGTTCGCCATCGCTCATAAGGCAGTACACATAGCGGTCGCTTGAAACACCGCGGTCTATCCTATCAGCGAGTGCCATACCAACAGCCTGCGAAAGACCCGAACCAAGCGGACCCGAGCTTGTCTCAAGCATGGGCAAATATTCTCGATGCGGGTGTCCTTGCAAACGTGAACCAAACTTTCGCAGTGTCGAAAGCTCTTTTACAGGAAAATATCCCGCGTGCGCCATTGTTGCATAGAGCACCGGACAAATGTGACCATTGGAAAGGACCACGCGGTCACGCTCTGGCCAATCTGGTTTTTTGGGATCGTGTTTGAGTATATGAAAATAGAGCGCGGTAAAAATGTCAGCCATACCAAGGGGGCCGGCAGTATGACCAGAACCCGCTTCAACAAGCATCTTGATAATCGACTGACGAATATCGTTTGCTTGTAATTGTAGTTCTTGTATTTTTGTATCAGTGAGCTCACTCATTGTGTTGAAAAGCTTTCAGCGCGTCTTCTGGATGTTCTGCGGCAAATATTGCAGAACCAATCGCGAGACGATTAACTCCCGCTTCGATGAGTCGTGGCACGGTCTCCATATTTACACCACCATCAACACTTATTATAAGTTCAGGAAACTTCGCACGCAAATCCGCAACCTTCTCAAGTACACGTTCATCAAATGCAGACCCCTGCACACCAATTTCCATAATACCCATACACTGCACAAAATCGATATGTGGAATAAGTGGATACAACACATCGTTGTCAGTGCTAATCCGTATCGCCAACCCAATCTCTGTGTAGAGTGGAGAATCCTTTGCGACAGCATTTTTTCTCATCATGTCGAGAAATTCTTCTGGCTGAGCAAGCGACTCAAGATGGAAAATGAGTCGCTTTGCACCGGCACTCACCCAATCACGCCAAATCTTTTCCGGCTCGCGCACCATGAGATCTGCTTCAAAATCGACATCATTCCAAAAAGGAAACCCCTCTTCTTCCTGTATTATTTTCACAAAATTTTTATCGAGCTCGCCGGTCGCATATGGCCACGTCTTTGCAGGAGTAAGTCGGCCATCCATAACATCTATCTGCACAAGAGATACGTGTGAAGCAACAAGGCCGAGCTTATCCTCAAGGTCGGAAAAGCTTGTCGGCATAATTGCGGGAATAATCTCAGTCATATAATTAGATAGTGATATCGTTTATCTTTTGTATGCGACGCACATGACGCTCTTCGCCCGAAAACTTTGTCGCAAGCCAAACCTCAACAGCGTCTCGTGCTTCTTGAGATGAAATAAAGCGCGCGCCAAGCGACAAAATGTTTGCGTCATTGTGTTCGCGCGATGTTATGATTTCGTGCGGAACCTGGCGACCATCTGTGGGCGCATACTGACCATTAAACACCACCGCGCGGACATGTGGAAACCTGTTGGCGACAATTGCTTCACCTTGGCCCGAACCACCAAGAATAATCCCCTTTACATCCTCACCACGTAAAGCACTCTGTGATATTTCACGCGCAAGCGGAGCAATAAAATCTGGATAATCATCGTCTGCATTAAATTCGTGAGCGCCAAAATCTTTGACGTCATATCCCATACCACGCAAAAAAGAAACAAGTTCTTGTTTGAGTTCAAATCCTGCATGATCGGACGCGATAAAAATCTGTTGCATGAATATATTGTACCACGTACCCTAAGGGATTGATTAAAATATGTATATATTGTACTGTATTTCCTGAACGTTCCTCTACGTCAAGCCTATACACCCCTCCGGGGAAAAGGAGATTCGACCCATGTCTGACAACGCGCCCATTCCTGTCCCAGGCCTCAATGAGGCCCAGCCCAAGATCGGCATCGGTCTTGAGAACACCATCGCGGACATCGTCCGTGGCGACCGGGAGATCGACGACGTCGATTTCATCTACGAGTCCTGCGAGCTTGGGCTCTCTGGTGGTTTCGAGAAGCTCTGCGAGCGCCTCAAGGGTGGTTCATGGAAGGAGTTCCACGCCGAAGCCATCGAGGTCGCCCACGCGCTCATCAAGACGAAGGTCAAGATCCAGCGCAACTTTGTGCCGATCATCGTCGGCGGCAAGCACTGGGTGAACAGCCCTTCCGACATCCACTGGTACACCACCAAGGCAAACGGCGAGATCGACAAGCGCAAGATCGTCCGCCTCGTCAAGAAGGAGAACGGCACCAAGGAGGTGGTCGTCCTCAGCCAGAAGGAGTTTGACGAGATCCAACCCCTCCTCTCTGGAGCGCATCGCCGAATCCAAGTCGGCGACTAACCCACCACACAACAGGAAGCCTGCTACCTGTCGGAGTGGTGGGTTTTCTGTACAAACTACGCCGCCTGCCCCGCTTTTACCACATGATCAACGAGAGTATGGGTGTACCCCATTTCGTTGTCGTACCACGCAAGGACTTTTACAAGATTTCCACCAACAACACGCGTAAAGGAGAGGTCGGCAATTGAAGCATACTTACTTCCCTTAATATCAGAAGACACGAGATCTTCTTCAGTAACAGCAAAAATATTCTGCCATCGCTTTTCGCCTGCAGCTTTTTTCAAAATATCATTTACCTCTTCAGCAGTTGTGTCGCGCTTTGAAATAAAGGTGATGTCTGCAATAGAACCAACAACCACTGGTACGCGCATTGAGATACCATCAAACTTTCCTGCGAGTTCTGGGAATGCTTTTGTAACAGCAATCGCCGCACCCGTTGACGACGGCACAATATTCATCGCCGCCGCGCGACCTTCACGAAAATCTTTTTTATTTGGACCATCGACAATTCCCTGGCTTGCTGTGTAGGCATGGACCGTATTGAGCATTGCTTTCTCGATACCAAGCGCCTCATGCAAAATCGCAATGAGCGGACTTGCAGAGTTTGTGGTGCACGATGCATTTGAGGTGATTGCGCATGTCGCAAATTTTTCCTCGTTGATACCCATGAGAATTGTCGCGCCGTCAGCTGGAGCATCGTCTTTTGCTGGAGCGCTGATTACCACTTTCTTCGCGCCTGCTTTTATGTGCGCTCGAGACGCCTCGAAGCTTGTGAAGAGGCCTGTTGATTCGACAACAACATCCACACCAAGGTCGCTCCATGGCAACATCGCAGGATCTTTTTCACTACAATACGCAATCTTCTGACCATCTACGATAAGTTCTTTTTTGTCAGCAGATACAGTTACATCAAACGGCGTTACGCCATAGGCTGTATCGTATTTGAGTAAATACGCAATATTATCGATATTTCCTAGGTCATTTATCGCAACAACCTCAAGCTCTTTTCGTCCGTGTGCTACTTTGATAAACGCTCTTCCGATTCGGCCCGCGCCATTTATTGCAACTTTAATCTTTTTCATACTGTTAGTATATCACCCGTGTGGGGGTATTATTCGCTCGCGGGAGCTATCTCCCCTTCTTTTTTCTCGGCACCAGCACTGTGTGCGCGCGCATCCACTTCATAACTCGTATTCTGCGCCTCAAAGAAGTTTACCAACTCAAACACATCTGTTGCTGTACTCATCCATTTTGCAGGATTTGTAACATTGTAATGCTTTGGAAGACCAAGCTCCTCAAGACGGCGATCTGCAACATACTGCACATACTGGTTGACGTAGTCTGCATTGAGACCGAGAATACCATTTGGGAACAAGTCTTTGTTGTAACCAGTTTCAAGATTTACGCCCTCAATAATAATATCGCGAATCTCTGATGCAAAATCTTCAGTGAGCAATTCCTGATTTTCCTCAAGAATATTGTGAATAAGGTTAATACCAAATTTCAAGTGAAGACTCTCATCACGGAGAACCCAGTTGATCATTGAGCCAAAATTTCGAAGTTGGTTGCGCTGACGGAATGAAAGCGCCACCATAAAACCACTGTAAAACCACACGCCTTCCATCACAATATTTGTCGCGACAAGGTTTCGAATAAAATCTTTCTTTCCTTCAACAGTAGAGATGTCGAGCGTATCTTCTGTCATACGCTTCATATACTTGTTGATATACACCTCTTTTGCCTGCATCGATGGAACCTGCAAATGAAGGTCAAAAATCTTTTCTCGATCAAAAGGGAATGTCTCGAGCACATACTCAAACGCAACACAATGATTTGCCTCCTCCCACATTTGCTTTGCGAGATACAAATGACACTCTGGCGACTTTAAGTATGGATAAATACCGAGCGCAATCGATCGATTAACTATCAACTCAGCAGGGTTAAAGAACGCCATCAAAAACTTGACCGCATGACGCTCATCTTCTGTCATCTTCTCCCAGTCCTCGAGATCTTCTTTAAGAGCAATTTCGTGTGGAAACCATGTATTTCGTACTGCTTGATTGTAGAGATCGTATGCCCACCGATAATTGAGTGGGTGAAGATTCATGTCTTCTGGGGATGCTTTGCCTATCAACATAATGATGTGTGGTTAGTGGTTGGTAAAAACGGATTGTGTTGTCTGGTACTACTGGCAACTATCACAAATATTTGCGTCTGCTGGATCTACTGGGCCATGCACTTTGAATTCACGCCGGGGTTCTGCCGTAGCTACCGCAACAGAAGCAAAACCTCCCTGCTTATGTTCTGGCATAGGCGCCGAGACAGCCACAGGCTCCGGAGCGGGTGTATGAACAGGCTGTGGCGCAACAGTCTTCACCTCTTCAGCAACAGGAACTGTTTTGCCGAGCGGAAGTGGAGCGGTCACCGCGCCGACAGCGGCAAACGCAGGAGTTTGAAGTGGCGCAGACTTCATTGAACCTATCGCAGCAAAACCAACCTTACCAATCTTCTGTGCTTTATTGACCGCAACAGTACTTTGCTCTGCTGTGTGTCGCGGCTTCATGTGCAAGTAATATGTAGACTTGAGACCCTTCTCCCACGCGCCCATATAGACACTCATTGTCTCGTCGATGTCGCGAGTCTCAAGGTACATGTTTCGAGAAATCGCTTGGTCGACCCATTTCTGAGCACGAGCGGCAACCTCAACGAATGCGTGCGGTGAAGTGGTGAATGCTGTTTTGTAGACATCGCGAACGTGTTGTGGAATCTCCGCAATCTCTGAGATATCTCCTTGTCGCTCGATAATTATTTCACGAGTTTTTTCCCAAATACCCATATTTTTGAGATCTTTCACAAGATTGTGGTTGATGTCGAGATACTTTCCAGAAATTTTGTTTCGAGAAAATACTTGAGCAAAACGCGGGTCGATACCTGGAGTTGTTGCGGCGAGCAAACCGATGTTTGCATTTGGAGCGACCGCCATCAATGTTGCGTTTCGCATTCCTTTCTTTACCTTTTCCCGAAGGACATCCCAATTGAGACCTCGGTGCTTGCTTTCTTTTGAAACACTGAGCATAACGCCTCTGTCACGCTCGAGCTTTGCGATAGTATCAAACGGAACGTGTCCCTTGGACCACTCAGAGCCATCAAAATGCGTGTAGCTTCCGCGCTCTTGTGCGAGATTTGCGCTTTCATCAATAGCCATGTAGCTAATGAATTCAAAAATTCTGTCGGCAAAATCCCACGCATGCGGACTATCATATGAGAGGCCGAGTCGCTCAACGGCATCCGCAAATCCCATCACGCCAAGACCGATTGCTCTGTTTTCTTTATCCGAACGATTTGCTTCTGGGAGTGGAAGCTCGTTGATGTCGACAAGATTGTCGAGCTGTCGGACAGCGAGTCGCACACTCTCTTCGAGCCTTCCCCAATTTACTTCTTTGTTGTTGATGTGCGCAACAATGTTTACAGAGATGAGGTTACATACGGCGATATTGTTTCTGTCCTGAGGAAGACAAATTTCCGTACACAAATTGGACATATGGATCGTGCCCGTATTGTTGTTGAGTGCTCGAAGATTGATAGAATCTTTCCACACAAGCCATGGGTGAGATGTCGACTGAAGCGCAACAAGAATCTGACGCATTTGCTCGCGAGCAGGAACTTTTTTGAAAATCCGGAGCTTTCCCTCTTCCGCCATCTGAATATACTGAGCGTATCGTTCGCTAAACTTCTTGCCATAGAGCTCGTTGAGGTCTGGAGTTTCCTTTGGATCAAACATGTACCAGTCTCCACCCGACTGCACGCGCTTCATAAACTCATCAGACAAAAACGCGGCAGTGTTGGCGGTGCGCATGCGCATGTAGTCATCGCCCGCATTGTGCTTCCAATCAATAAACTCCGGGAAGTCGAGATGCCAATTTTCCATGTAAAATGCGAGTGCACCTTTTTTCTTTCCTCCACGCTGAATAGCTCGGATTGCTGTGTCGATAATTTTTGCAAACGGAGTCGGGCCGGTTGATGTACCTGGGTTTGTAAGCAGTGGTGAGCCCGCCGCGCGCAATTTTGTCATCGACGCGCCGATACCGCCAGATGATTTCGACAATCGCATAATGTCGGAAACAGATTTTGCGATATGATCGAGATCGTCGTGCACCTCAAGCAAGAAACAATTTGAGAGAGCGGGACGCACAGAGCCAGCACCGAGGTTTGTCGAGCCACCAGCGATGTACTCAAACTTTGACATCTTGTGATAAAACTTTTTTGCAGCGGCTGTTGGATCTTTTTCATTGTATGAAAGCCCCATCGCGACACGCATAAAGAAGTATTGCGGTGTTTCCCGAACAGATTGATCGAGATTTTTGAGAGCATATCGATTGAGGAATCCCGAAAGACCTGCGTACTGGAAAAATTCATCGCGATCGATGTTGAGCGCGCCAGCAAGATCGGCAAGATTAAACTTGTCGATCATGTTTTGATGCATGCGTCCGTCGGCAACAGCAGATTTTATGTACGCTGGAAATGTTTCTCGATGTTTTTTCTTGAGTTCTTCGACATCATCTTTATCATAATCACCGAGCACCTTTCGATAAATCGTTTTGAGGAGGAGTCGAGTAGCCACCTTGTCATAATCCGGATCATCTTTGACGTTTTGAAGTGCGGCGTTGATCGTTGCCTGATCAATTTCATCTGTGGTGATGCCATCAAACAACGTAAATCGAGTTTCGGTCGCAATTTGCGTCACCATGCTGATAGGATCAAGCATTCCCTTACACGCACGCTCAATCGATCGATTGATTTTATCAGCGTTAAACGCTTCTTTTGTGCCGTCCGTCTTTTTTATAGTGATGCTCATACTCGGATATGGTGCTAATAAAAATCTTCTAAAGTCGTTTCCTCATTTTACCCGAAAAAGATAGCGAGCAGAACAGTGGATAAAGCCATTTTTAGGGGTCATGAAATAAAAAAAAGAGACTGTAAAGAGCGCGCCCGACAACAAGACAAAATGCCCCTTAAAAAGGGAGTAAAATTGACACCTCGTTTCAATTTTTTAGAGAAAAATTGAAAAAAGTTTTTGACTTTTCCACATTTTTTTCAAAAAAATGCGGTTTTTTCGCAAAAAATACTAAAAAGTGACGCGTGTACCCGAACGAATGCGATGTGTTGATGCAAAACCACTGTTTACTTCAAGCACATACGTAGCATCACGATACGGCGTGTACACTGTTGGATACGATTCTGGCGTTGCACCTTCAACAACATCAATCACAACCCCTTCTTCATCTATCCAAATAATATCAATCGGAAATTTCATATCCTTCATCCAAATACCCACCTCTTCGGGCTCATCAAACACAAACAACAACCCAGAATTGATACCAAGACTGTCGCGACCAGAAAGTCCTTGCGTGCGCGATGCTATTGTGTCGGCAACTTCGACAGATACGAGGGCGCCTCCGACCGAAATTGTCTGTGTGGGTGGAATAGTTCGTGATGTAAACGCATTAATAAACAGCAACACGACCACAACAAGGCATACAATTTCAATAAAAAAATTTCTCTTCATGTATATCAGTATACCAAAACAAAAAGACCCCGTGAGGGGTCTTTTTGTTCAACTTACATTCGTCGTGGAGGTCGCTCTTCCATTGGTCGAGCTTCGTTCACTGTGAGTGTTCGTCCTTCAAATGGCTTGTCGTGATACATCTCGATTGCTGCTTGCGCGCCTTCTGCAGATGCCATCTCGACGAAACCAAATCCTCGGGATCGTCCAGTTACTTTGTCGTTGATAATAGTAGCTGACACAACCTCACCAGCCTTTGAGAATGCATCTCGGAGAGAGTTCTCTGTTGAGCTGTAAGGAATGCCACCCACATAGAGCTTTGTAGCCATCTATGATACACCAGTCTTTGGCTTTTAAATTCGTAAGCGACTGGTACTCTCATGTTCTTCTGGAGATCGTGTTTCGATAAACATCGCCCACTGCCTCACCCGTCGAATGCTGAGAAAACTTACTGCCGCTATCATACTCGATTTAAGAAAAAAGTCAAGAGTTGCCCGAATCTAGGTCGAGACAGACGGAGTTGATACAGTAGCGCTTGCCTGTTGGGGTCGGACCATCGTGAAATACATGCCCGAGGTGAGCACCACATTTTTTGCACAACACCTCTACACGATGCATACCAAACTCTCGGTCTTCACGCGTCTCTATGTTGTTGTTTGATACAACATCATCAAAACTCGGCCACCCTGTACCAGAGTCGAATTTTGTATCAGAAGAAAACAATTCCTGACCACATGCGGCACATTTGTACACACCCTTGTCCTTGGTGTGCACATATTTGCCCGAAAAAGGTGCTTCTGTACCCTTCTCACGCATAACAGCATACTGCTCTGGGGTCAGCTTACTTCGCCATTCCTCATTATTTTTTGGAAGTTCGTCGTGCATGATCTATACGCCTTTTATATGTCTTATTATACCTGAAACAATCTATTGTGTGGTCATGTATCATGCCCACGGCCTGCATAAACGCATAGCAAATTGTAGAGCCGACAAATTTAAACCCGCGTTTTTTAAGGTCAGCACTCATAGCGTCAGACTCGACACTGCGAGGCGGAAGCTCTGTGTGTGTTTTCCACGCATTTACTTTCGGCTTTCCACCCACAAACTGCCATATATATGTATCAAATGTACCAAATTCTTTTTGGACCCTCAGAAATGCCTGCGCGTTGGCAATCGCGGCTTGAATTTTTAGACGGTTGCGGACAATGCCGACATCGCGCATAAGCGCTACGCGTTTGCGCGCATCATAGCGAGCAATCTTTTGTGCGTCAAAATTATCGAAGGCACGGCGAAAGTTTTCGCGCTTCTTTAAAATAGTAAACCACGAGAGTCCAGCCTGAAATGTATCGAGAATGACTGCCTCAAAAAGTTTTCTGTCATCGTGCACCGGCACACCCCACTCTTCATCATGATATTTTTGATAGAGCGCATCCCCGCTCACCCATCCGCATCGCCTTTTTTCTCTTGTGTGCATGCCCCGCTTCATACACACGTTTATGGGTGCACAATATATGCAATAGCATCTACACTCACCTCAATAACATCATCAACATCTGCAACAAACGGAATGTTTGGAATCGTGAGATTGAAATCGGAGCGTTTGAGCACACCCTCAACATGCAATGACAATGTGTCTGGTGTTTGTGTTGCAGTAAGAGCGAACTCAACAGGATGTGTTATGCCGGCAATCGTCATGTTACCTTTGAGAGTCGCGGTAAAGGGTTCGCCCAAAACAATCTGCTCAGGAACATCAACAACATCGCTCGGCACAAACACCATAAACTCATTACCCGGCGTTTCTGTTTGTAGAATAAAACGCTTGAGTGCAGTATCGCGTTGCTGACTATCCGTTGTAAATGTTCGCGCATCAAGACGAACCTCGCCTATCGTGAACAATACAGGAGGTGATGTTGTTGCATCCACAACACCTTTCTGTATCACAACATCACCCGACACCTGACTTGTCGTACCCACTGCAGTAAACGGTTCTCCACGCAATGTTTCTCCAATACGAAATGTTGCGACAGAACGCTCTGAAGCTATGCGGTACAGTGCTTGCGTGTCTGTGTAGACAACTTCAAGCTGTGCGTCTGCACTTGTTTCAGAAATATCTTGTGTTGGCTGTTCAACAGGGTGTGTAAAGTAAAAAAATGTTCCAAGACCCGCTAACACAAATACGATGAGACTAAGGAGTATGTTTTTCATGACGTTAGTATAACAGAAAAAAGAAAAGGGCCGCCACCAAACGATCTGGTGGCGGCCCCTCGAAGGAGAACCTAGATGGAGCACGCGACCGTCTGCTCCAAGACGAAGTCGAGTTCCTTGAACACTCGTTCCTCATCCTTTCGTTCAGTGCGGCTTTTGAGCCAGAGCACCGCACGTTCATAGAGGCGTGCGTGCACGGCCTCCTGAAACCCGAGCTCACTCACATTCTGGCCCTTGTCGATCTTGCGCTGGGTGTGAAGACGAAGCCCAAGCACAATCGCCGACGCGGCGCAGAGAACGTGCGGAGTGATCGATGCGTAGGGCGCGTCGAAGATGATGTCTCCAGCGACCACCTCAAGCATCGGCACGCAGTTGATGTCGCGCGAGAACGATTCGAGCACCTCCACCGCACAGTTGTGCAGGTCGGGTTCGTACTTGTAGAGGATTTCCTTGAGACTCTCTCGTCGAGCTTCCCATGTCTCAGGGTGCAGGACGCACACCTGAGCAAACGTATTCCTCCACAAAATCGTGCCACGCTTGCACTCGTAGGTGAGCGGCGTCAGAGAAAGGCTCCTCTTGACGCCGGCACCCATCACGATTGCCTTGATGATGTCCTCTGGCGGTGGGGTTTGCATGATCCGCACAAACTCATCGTCGCCGATGACCTTGCGGACTTCGGTGACACACTGTGCGTCGTTGGCGTGCGTGATGCCCGAGGCTTCGTTGTACGATGCCCAGTAGACAGCACAGTACGCGTACATCATGTCCTCAGACGAAATGGAGCGAAACCGCTCGATGACCTGCGCACTCCGCCACAGCGCGACGAGGTCGCACTGGTACAAGACTGGGGTGTACGAGAGCGTCTTGCGTCCCTTGTTGATGCAGAGATGGAGGGTGTAAAACCTTCCCTCCTTCTGAATCTTCGGCAACACCTCGACGCTCTTGCAGAAAGGCCGAAGCATTCCTCCCTTCACAGCCATGCGGAATGGGCGGCCCATGAACACCGGGCTACTCAGTGGGTTCTTTTTTGCCATACCCTCCTCCTTCTGATCTGGTAAGGAACATATCCTCGGCAACGCGCCAAGAATTCTCATAGTTCATCGTATACCCGAGGCATATAAGCGTCAATAAAAGAAACCCGCCTCAACGTCAGAGACGCGAGGCGGGTTGGCGCTGAGCGAAGAAGATCACTTCTGCGACACGTTGTCGGTGGCGCAAAGCTTCTCATACCCCTTCCACGAGACGAGCGACTTGTTGTTCTTGAGGCGGTCCGTGAACATGAGTCCGTCAAGGTGGTCCATCTCATGCTGGATGATACGGGCAAACGTGCCCGTAAAACAGCCTTCCAGGACACGACCCCCAGGCGTCGTCCACTGAATGCGCACACTGGCGTGACGTGGCACCTTCAACGCAATGAGCCCCGGCAAGCTCACGCACCCCTCTGGTCCATCCTCCACAGAGTAAGACTTCGTCAGGAATACAGGGTTGATCATGACGTGACGCCTAGTCGGCATGATGTCTGGATAGCGCGGCGATGACCGAATGCCGACCACAATGATGCGCAGAGAGTGCCCGACTTGTGGCGCGGAAAGACCGCCGCCGCCGTACACCTCAAAGGTGTGCACGAGATCGCGGACAATCTTGCGGATTGTTGGATGACGTGGACTTTTGACACGCTGTGCGACACTGCGCAGAACAGGGTCGCCAAGCAGACGGATGCGAAGCTTCTTGGGCGTCGACATGTTACATCACCTCCTCGTATTGGGTTTAGCTCGTACAAACTTCCAAAAACACAGTACCGCAAAGGCGGGTTTTGTTCAATAGATACGAAATTGGCGGAAAGAGAGGGATTCGAACCCTCGATACCCTTTCGGATATACCACCTTTCCAGGGTGGCCCATTCGACCGCTCTGGCATCTTTCCAATGCAGACAACAATAGCGCGAAATCAACTCACAGACAACACAATACTATAGACGCGCTACTGCACGTATGCTACGGTAGACACTGGTTTCTGACACGCAATCCCCACCCGTTCACCACTTTCGAAGGGAGCACCATGTCGGCGAAAATTGTTCTTCCGAAGACGATGCCCGAATCGATCAACCCGCCTGGTCATGTCTTTTTCCTGGCTGGGCCTGTGCGCGGAGGCAACGACTGGCAGAGCGAGTGTCACAAGATCTTCTCGCGGTACTCGCTTTCGTGCACGCTCGTGATCCCCGTTTCCTATCCGAGTGACCATCCGATCCGTGCACACGAGATCACCCCAAACTCAAACCCTGAGCCGGTGCACCACATCAAGTGGGAGCGTCGGTGGATGGAGTTTGCGTCTCGCAAGGGGTGCCTCATGTTCTGGCTCCCCTGCGAGTCCAAGACCGTCCCACGCGACCCAGCAGAAGGCCCATACGCGCAGGACACCCGAGGCGAACTCGGCGAGTGGCGTGGACACCTGATGTTCGAACACCACAGACGTGTCGTCATCGGCATGGAGGAGGACTTTCCGGGCCAGCGCGAGATCACGCACAACTTCCGAGAGGCCGTGCGAGAGAGCCCGGAGTGCTGGCCTCGAGTGCGGACCCTCCAGCAGACGGTTGACGCGGCCATCATTCGTGCTCAGCAGTGAGCATCACATCTCACACAAAGACCCCTACCGCGGACATCGCGGAGGGGTCTCGTTTTTTATTACACTTACTTCATTCCCCGCAACACAGCAACACGCTCTTCTACAGGCGGATGTGTCATAAAAAGTTTACCTAGTGCATGAGCGCGCGCACCAAAAGGATTTGCAATAAAGAGGTGGGCTGTCGCATTGGTAGCGCGACGCATTGGTGCGCGCGCGCCATACGCAGAAATTTTTAGAAGTGCGGACGCAAGACCTTCTGGATACCGTGTAAGGAGTGCAGCCGAAGCATCAGCGAGAAATTCTCGCTTGCGAGAAATAGCGAGCTGAATAAGAAGAGCAACAATCGGTGAGACAATCGAAAACACGATGCCGAGCAATACAATAATACCGCCCACGTTGCCACGATCACTATCACGATGTCCCACACCAAACATTCTCGCGCGCAAAAACATATCCGACAGAATTGAAATGAAACCGACAAGCACGACCACCACCGTAGAGAGTAGCATGTCTCGATTGCCAATATGGGACAACTCGTGTGCGATTACACCCTCAAGCTCATTGCGCTCAAGAATCTGCAACAAACCACTCGTTACCGCGACAACCGCATGCTCTTTATTTCGACCAGTTGCAAAAGCATTTGGTGATACGTCAGGAATAATATAGACCTTCGGCATAGGCAAGCCGGCAGTGATAGATAGATTTTCAACAATATTCCACAACTCGCGATGTTCTTCACGCGTCGCTGGTACAGCACGATACATCTTGAGCACAAGTTTGTCTGAAAACCAATACGCGCCAATGTTCATCGCGATACTAAAGAAGACAGCGACATATAAAATACCTGGACTATTGTATGCGACGCCAAAAAACCAACCGAGCGCGATGATGACAATGAAAAACACTGTCATGAGCGCCCATGTTTTGAGCACATTGGAACTCTGGTGTTTATAGATGTTCATGCGGGAATTATAGAGCACCTGTTTTGAAAATACAAAAGAGAACCCCATTGCCGCTTCTGCGACAATGGGGATTAGTTGACCTTGCGGTTGATTTCTTCCTTGAGCAAATCCGTGAGCCTGCCCCCAGGGTCATCGGGGTTCTGCCAAAACACGATTCGCGCCCTGTGAGCGTAGCAACCCATATCACCAACGAGACTGAACGACTGATAGAGTGCGTAGCGCTCACTGAATTCATTATCGAGAACCTTGACGACATCCTCATGTTTCGACGCGAGCTCCTTCTCACGAGCGAGACGACCGTGTACAAGGACAGCGACACGGTTGTTGACGAGACTCTCCTCGACAGCATTGTCAATCTGCGTGAAGTTGACGGGCTTGCCGAGAGGAATCTCAAGCAAGCAGTACATCACGAGCAGGTCATCGATGCACGCTCTCCACGTGCGCACGGTATCCAAGCACGCAAAGGGCTTCAGCAGTGACACGGGCAGGTGAAGCGCGCTGTAGAAGCGCAACCACCTATCGTAGCGAAGCATCAGATCTGCGTCGACACCACGGCGTCGCGCGTACTCATAGACGAGCCTTCTTGGGACACGGCCACATGCAATCATGCGTCGCATGGACGGCGCCACTCGGTCTAGAAAAGACATGAGTTCCTCCTTCACTATTAGGTGAGTAGTATGCACAGACCACGAAGCCACGTGCACACACTCCTACGTTCTGACGAGGAATACTACAACAAAACACACTCTCTGTCGAGAGTGTGTTTTGTTGTTAGAATTTTACTGACACAGGCTCTTGCGCAGGAGCACTATCTGGTAGATCAAAAAGTTCCATCTTGGAAAATTTGAAGATGCCAGCGATGACATTGCCTGGGAATGATTCAATTCCGATATTGAGATCGCGTACGTTGGTATTGTAGAAACGTCGCGCCGCCTGAATTTTATTTTCCGTATCAGAAAGCTCACGCTGAAGCTCAAGGAAGTTTTGATTTGCTTTCAAGTCTGGGTATGCTTCTGCAACAGCAAACACACTTTTGAGTGCATCCGTGAGCATATTTTCCGCCTGACCTTTTTGCGCCATAGAGCCCGCGCTCGCGCCCAAAGCGGCCGCTCGCGCTTTCGTCACATTTTCAAACGCACCTTTTTCATGTTCTGCGTATCCCTGCACCGTGCTGACAAGATTTGGAATAAGATCGTAGCGACGTTTGAGCTGGACCTCGATATCCGACCACGCTTCTTTCGCGCGATGTACGAGCCTCACGAAGCCGTTATATGCAACAACAAACCAGATGGCAACGATAGCAACAACGCCGAGAATAATGTATGTAGTCATATCTATAGTATATCACGCGTACTCTTTTCTTCTTTAGGCTCTTCTGCAATAGCAACTTCCGTCGTGAGTAGAATCGCCGCCGCGGATGCAGCATTTTGAAGCGCGGTGCGCGTTACTTTGACTGGGTCGATAATGCCGTCTTTGAGCATATCCACAGAATCCGTTTCAGCGAGAGCGTTGTAGCCCGCGTTTTCATGTTCAGACTTCATAACGCGATCAACGATTACAGAGCCGTCTTCTTTTCCAGCATTGATAACAATCTGTCGTAGCGGAGCTTCAAGCGCACGAAGTACAATATCGAAGCCAATTTTTTCCTCAGCAGAAAGTGCTGGTGCTTTTTTGTCGAGCGCAACATCTCGCACCTTGCGAGCTGCGCGAATAAGCGCGCTTCCACCACCCGCCACAATCCCCTCTTCAATCGCCGCCTTTGTTGCATTTACTGCATCCTCAATCTTGAGCTTCAAATATTTCATTTCTGTCTCAGTCGCGGCACCCACCTGTATCACCGCGACACCACCAGTAAGCTTTGCAATGCGTTCATCAATTTTTTCTTTATCGAATTTTGATGAGAGGTTTTCTCGCTGTGCCTTAAGCTGTGCCACGCGCTCTGCGATATCTGCCTTCTTCCCTTTTCCACCCACAATTACCGTGCTGTCTTTTCGTGCAACAACTTTTGAAGCACGACCAAGCATAGAAACGTCCGCGTTTTCAAGGGTGATACCACGCTCTTCAGAGACAACTGTTGCACCAACCGTGACCGCAATATCTTCGAGCATCTCTTTCTTTCTATCGCCATAGCCCGGCGCCTTTACCGCAAGCACATGGAAACCTCCGCGAAGCTTGTTGAGCACAAATGTCGTGAGGGCTTCACCGTCTACATCGTCAGCAATAATCACAAGCTCTTTTTTCCCAGACTGCGCGAGCTTCTCAAGTAGTGGCAAGATTTCTTTTATAGACGAAATCTTTTTGTCAGTGAGAAATACAGGAACATCTTTGTACTCTGCCTCCATGCGCTCTGTGTTAGTAACCATATACGGAGAGATGTAGCCCTTATCAAACTCAAGACCCTCAACAACGTCCGACACAACACCAAAAGACTGCGACTCTTCAACAGTAACAACACCGTCCTTTCCCACCTTATCTATAGTATCGGCAATAATGGTGCCAATTTCTACAGACTCCGCGGAAATTGTTGCTACCTGACGAATCTCTTCTTGTGTCTTGATGGGTTTTGCAATCTTCTTGAGTGCCCCAACAACCTGCGCTGTCGCCTTTTCAATACCAGACTTTACCGCCATCGCATTCACACCCATCGTCGTGTGCTTCATACCTTCAGATACGATAGCCTGTGTAAGTACGACAGACGTTGTAGTACCATCGCCCGCGACATCATTAGTCTTTGTAGCAACCTCCTTCACAATCTCTGCCCCCATGTTTTCAAACTTGTCTTGTAGGACAACCTCTTTTGCAATCGACACACCGTCGTTGGTGATTGTCGGGCTTCCAAAACCACGATCAAGCACAACATTTCTACCACGCGGGCCAATAGTGATTTTTACAGCGTCAGCAACGACATCAACCCCCTTTTTGAGCGCCTTTCGCGCATCTTCATTGTATTTGATTTGCTTTGCCATAGAAGAATACAGGATGTGTTATTTAATAATCGCTAAAATATTTTCTTCTTTGAGAATATAAAACTCCTTATCATCAACACGAACATCTTCAAAACCATATCGGGAAAAAAGTATTGTATCGCCCACCTTTACGCGAACGGGGATCAGCTTGCCGTCTTCACGACGCCCTTCGCCTACAGCAACCACCTCACCCTGCTCCGGTTTTTCTTTCTGAACAGTGTCCGGGATAATGATGCCGAAGGACTTCTTTGGCGCCATATCATCTGCAGTAAACGGCCGCACGAGGACACGGTCGCCGAGCGGCATGATCTTCGTTATTGCCTTGGTCTTTTTTGCCATAGCAGTGAACATATTACTTATAATGTGGCACTATAGTACCAAAAAGTTCACCGAAGTGGTAGGTTCCGAGATAGTTGCTTTTTTCAACCAAGCTTGTATAATCTCTGGAATGAGCTTTATTGCTTCAATACTTCCCTATATACAGATTGTGCTTTCAATCGTTCTTGTCGCGCTTGTTGTCGTACAGCGATCGGAAGCAGGGCTCGGAAGTGCGTTTGGCGGAGATGGATTCTCATCTGGCCACCATGCTCGACGAGGACTCGAAAAAGTCTTGTTTAACTCAACCATCGTTATAGCTGGCCTTTTCATCGCCTCAGCGTTCTTCTCTCTGTTTGTGTAGGATCAGCCATATCGGCTTATGACCTCTCGAAATCGGGCGCATATGCCCTTCTCAAAAAAAATATTTCACGCAGTACGAACGTTCTCAACCACAGAACGCCTCTTGTTTGTATTCTTTTTTGCCCTTCTGTGCATTACCGGCTTTTTGATTGTATGGGGTCTCAATTCGCATATTCTCACAAAAGTACCGCGCCGTGGTGGCTCACTTCAAGAAGCGGTTGTCGGATCACCTCGCTTTATCAACCCAATACTTGCACTCTCTGACGCAGACGAAGACCTCACCTCTCTCATATATTCAGGCCTGCTTCGTGCAACACCAGAAGGCGGTATCATCAATGACCTCAGCAAGGAATACACTATCTCCCCAGACGGCCTTGAGTACACTGTCGTTATTCGAGACGACGCAGTGTTCCATGATGGCACACCAGTGACCGCGAGCGATGTAGAATTTACCGTACGCAAAGCACAGGACAATAGCATCAAAAGCCCGAAGCGAGTCAACTGGGACGGCGTGCTCGTGCAAAAAATAGATGAGAAGACAATAAAGTTTACCCTCAAACAACCATACGCTCCTTTTATCGAAAATCTCACCATGGGTATTCTCCCTCAGCACATGTGGGGTAGCCTTGATTCTGATCAGTTTGTCGCAAGTCTTCTTAACACCGAACCCATCGGTTCTGGTCCATACAAACTTAAGAAAGTAAAAAGAAATTCTGGAGGCCTTCCTGTATACTACGACCTCGTGCCATTTAGTAAGTATACTCTGGGAGAACCATACATAGAGCACATCACCCTTCGCTTTTACATGAACGAAGAAGATGCACTTGAGGCATACACCGACGGATCTGTCGACAGCGTCCATGGCGTTCCGCCACAGCAAGTTGATTCGATTGTCCGAAAAGATACGACAATTATGCACGCGCCGCTTCCACGCGTCTTTGGTGTATTTTTCAACCAAAACCAAGCACCTCTCTTTACACGCCGTGAAGTACGCATTGCACTCGATACAGCGATCGACCGAGACCGCATTGTCGGCGAGGTATTGAGCGGATACGGAACACCAATAGACGGACCATCCTCAAATTCCGTTGCGGAAACCGCATCATCGAGTGAGGAGCGCGCGCAACAGGCACGAGACATACTCACACGCAACGGCTGGAAACAAAATCCAGACACGGGTATTATGGAGAAGAAAAGCGGAAATGAAACAGTATCACTCGCCTTCTCTATCTCTACAGGCGATGCGCCAGAGCTTAAAGAAGCGGCTGTACTCATCAAAGAAGCATGGGAAAAAATCGGCGCAGATGTTGAGATTCGCGTATTTGAAACAAGTGATCTCAATCAAAACATCATTCGCCCACGAAAGTACGACGCACTCTTGTTTGGTGAAGTGATTGGCCGAGATTCGGACCTGTATCCGTTCTGGCATGCATCTCAACGCAACGACCCCGGCCTCAATATTGCACTCTACGCAAATATCAAAGCCGACAGATTGCTTGAGGAAATGCGAGCAATTACAGACCCAGCTTTGCGTGAAGAGAAGTACGATGCATTCGTCGATCTTCTCAAGGAAGACATGCCTGCGGTGTTTACATATTCACCCGACTTCATATACTTGGTACCTTCAAAGGTCAAAAATCTGAAACTCGGTCAAGCAATCAGTCCGGCAGAACGATTTATGAATGTGTACGAGTGGTATATAGAAACAAATCGGGTGTGGAAAATATTTTCATCAAATAATTAATCATTAGTAAGACATAAAGAACAACTGACAATGGAACAATCACAAGAAACACCGCGACGAGCATTTTCTTCGTCCGCACCGCGATCACGCGGAGAACGACCTCGCCGACGATCTCGCGGAGGTAATATGGGACGACGACCCGTCGCTGGTATGCGCGGAAGCCCAAGCGCTATGCGACGAGACGCGGGCGGACAACGTCCTCAGCAAAGAAAACACGAAGACACCATTCCACCACTTGGTGACAATGTGCGCATCATCCCACTTGGAGGCGTTGAAGAAATCGGCCGAAACATGACAGCCGTAGAGTTTGGCAATGACATCATTGTCATCGATATGGGCTTTCAATTTAAAGAAGAAGGTACTCCGGGCGTAGACTACATTCTCCCAAACACAAAGTACCTCGAAGATCGAAAAGATAAAATCCGCGCGGTCATCATCACTCACGGCCACCTCGATCATATCGGCGGTATTCCATTTATCATGCCACGTATCGGCAACCCGCCACTCTACTCCCGTCAGCTCACGACACTCATGATCAAAAAGCGACAGGAAGAGTTTCCTCAGTTTCCACCGTTTGAAATCGTTACCGTGGAAAAAGAAGAGCGCATCCGCCTCGGCAATCTCCCTGTCCGATTCTTTTCAGTGTCCCACACGATTCCAGACTCAATGGGTGTAATTATCGAAACTCCATACGGATGCATCGTCAATGCCGGCGACCCAAAACTCGACCACAATGACGGCATGCCAACAGAAGCAGAAGAGAAAGAGTACAAACGATTTGAAAAAGAAAAGGTACTTCTCTTTATGAACGACTCAACAAACGTTGAAAACCCTGGTTTTTCAACACCAGAAAAAATCGTTCACAAAAATCTCGAGGATATCATTAAAAATATTAAAGGGCGTCTTATTATCGGCACCTTTGCTTCTACCCTCGAGCGCCTCATCAAAATTATCGAAGTGTCAGAACACTATGGAAAACGTGTCGCCGTAGAAGGCCGAAGCATGAAAACAAATCTTGAAATCGCAAAGGCGGCAGGAATGTTTAACCCTAAAAAGGAAACGATGATTCCTACCGAAGACGTGGAAAAGTACCCACCAGACAAGATTGTTATTCTCGCAACGGGTGCACAGGGAGAAGAGTTTTCTGGTCTTATGCGCATGGCGACAAAAAACCACAAAAACTTCCAACTTACGAAACGTGATACCGTGTTGCTCTCTTCATCTATCGTTCCTGGCAATGAAAAGAAGGTAGAAAAACTCAAAGACAATATCGCGCGACAGGGTGCCAAAATCATTCACTATCGAACATCCGATGTGTACATCCACTCCACAGGCCACGGCAACCGCGGCGAGCTTGAATGGATGTTTAAGAAGATCAATCCGAAATTCTTTATGCCTATTCACGGCAACCACTATCGCCTACGTCTTCATGCTCAGCTCGTAGAATCACTTGGCATGCCAGAAGACCATATTGTTGTACCAGACAACGGCTCTATTATTGAAATACAGGACAAGGGTGAAAAAATCGTAAAGCTCAAAGAGTCTGCCCCAAACAGTATGGTGATGGTAGATGGATTCTCTGTCGGAGACGTGCAGGAAGTTGTGATGCGTGACAGAAAAATGCTCGCGGAAGACGGCATGTTTGTCATCATCGCAAGCGTCAACCTCAAGACAGGAAAGCTCCGAAAGTCCCCCGACATCATTTCTCGAGGATTCATTTATTTGCGCGAATCTCAGGATTTGCTTCAGGAGGCACGCACACTTATCAAAAAGACCGTGGAAGACACGACTGTCGGCATGAATCCAATCAACTTCGATTACGTAAAGGAAAATATTGCTGATTCAGTTACTCGCTTCCTCTTCCAGCGCACCGCAAAGAAGCCAATTGTTATCCCTGTGGTACTTGGAGTCTAAGTCGTGGGGCGTGTAAGTAGAAAAAAGTAAATAAAAAAGAGCCGGCCAGCACCTCAAGGGTGCTGGCCGGTTTTGTTGTGCCGCAGGGGCTAGTTCTGCGGCTTGTTGCCCGGCTGACTCGAGCCGGGAGGCGACTGCGACAGCGAGCACTGGCTCGCCCCAGGGCCACCGGAAGCGCAGGAGGCGTTCTCCGTCTGCTTCTTGCAGTGGCAGGTGGGGTAACCATCGGGCCGGTAACTGCAGCAGGCGTAGTACGCTGACGTACCACACGTCACCGTGCAGGTCTGCGGTCCCGTGGACGCCGGAGTGCCTCCGTCGGCGCTGGTGTCGAGGACGTCCCCGACGACCACCATCTCGCCAGCGGCGACTTCGAGAACGCCGTTGTACCCGTCGTAGTCCATGAACGCATCAGGACCACGCGGCATGACCCACGCCATGCCGGACACGATCACCTCGCCCGGAGGCAAGATGTCGCCGAAGTTGTACTGGCGCCCCGACTTGGTAGTCAGGACACCAACCACGAACAGCGCCGAACCGTCGTTCGGAACCACCACGCGGGACTGCGTCACCGCGTAGCCATCGGCGCAGAAGGTCTGCGCGATGGTTGCCATTTCGTCGGGAGTCACACGACCCCCGCGGAAGATGTCGCGGTGTTCCGACTTGCTCGGCGACGACGTGTCGCCGGTGTTCTTGTCGCCCGCGGCAACCAAGGTCACCGCACAAGCGATCATCAGCAGAAACGGGAGCATGCACATGCGACGCATAAACACCTCCTTGACAGAGCACCGAAGAGCCGACAACATGTCGAGCAATATTCCAAGGTGCGATTCCTCATTACCATATGCCTTTATTTTTCCACTGTCAAGAGCTCCTTCCTCGAGGTATACTTAGGAGCGTACATGTCACACACACCATCACATCGCCTTATCGCAATCTACCTTTCAAACCTTCTGCTTTCATTCCATTTTTTCCTGATCATTTACGTCAACTCCTCGTACCTCGGCACTTTTTTCTCAGCAGATACACTTGGACTTCTGTATATGGTAGGATCCGTGATTACTACTATCCTGCTTTTTTGTACTCCACGTATTTTGTCGCGTATTGGAAACCACAAGTATACCCTGTGGGCACTGGTGCTTGAGGCGTCGGCGCTTGTGGGACTTGCGGTTGGCTCAACGCCCATGACAGTCGCCTTGGCATTTATCACACACCAAGCGATCATCCCTCTCGCGACATTCGGCCTCGATGTATTTCTCGAAGGATCACTTAAAAACGAAAAGCACACTGGCGTAGCGCGCGGACTTTATCTCACACTTGGAAATATCACACTCGTCGTATCGCCACTTCTTACCGGCATACTTCTCGCAAGCGGACACTACGGCAATGTATACCTCGTTTCTCTCCTCTTTCTCTTCCCTCTCTTTTTTGTTGTACGACACTATCTACGAGGTGCAACGGGAAGCCGAGTGCGCACCATCGACATCCGTGGCACACTTCGAGATGCGTGGAGCAACCGAGACATCCGCGGAGCGCTCGCTGGACAGTGCGTTCTCCAATTCTTTTACGCATGGATGGTCATCTACATGCCACTGTATTTGCACAACCACATAGGATTTTCATGGTCTCATATCGGTGTCATCTTCACCATTATGCTACTCCCTTTTATGCTTTTTGAGCTTCCACTAGGCGCGCTCGCGGACAAAAAAATCGGTGAGAAAGAAATACTCATCACCGGTTTCTGTATCATGTCCGTAACAACATTCTGCATACCCGCCCTCCGTAGTTCAGACCTTGTATTGTGGGCGCTGTTTCTCTTTTTGACACGCGTTGGAGCAAGCTTTGTTGAAGTGTCATCAGAGTCGTATTTTTTCAAACACGTTACCGACAAAAACGCTGGCTTCATTAGCCTCTTTCGAGCAACACGACCGCTGTCATACATTATTACCCCAGCAGTGGTGAGTCTTGCGGCATACTGCACAACAATCTCACATGCCCCATACAGCTACACGTTTTCAATACTCGGTATCATCACGCTCACGGGAGCGCTGTGGAGTTTTTCTCTGAAAGACACAAAGTAGCTAGGAGAGGCGCTTGAGCTCAAGACACATAAAGAGTGGGATCTCTTTTCGCATACGATCCTCTTCTTTTTGGCGAGGGCCACTCTGGCTTTTTCTATGAGAACTCCATTCTTCAAGGCGCGCAATAGCAAGCCCTGAAGCGGCGCATGCTTTTGCATAATATTGCAACGGTCGATGAAACGAAATTGTTTCCTGTTTTTTCTTTTTTCCTGGATGCGCGTCGATATACGCTTTTGATTCTGAGGTGTACGCATCAATACGGCGGTACTGTCGCCCCTCCTCATCCCATCCCCACGAAGACATGTGTGGGATACGAAATGCTGGATGATTCATCACTAGAAACACCGAGCCACCTGGCGCCAAGATGCGCGCGCACTCCGCAAATGTTTCTTTTACTTTTTCAATATTCTGTATTGCCAAGACACACGAGATGCGGTCGTATGACGCATCCGCGATAGCTGAAAGCTCATGTGAGGAGGTCACAATATATTGCACATCTTTACTGTGTTCTCGCGCGATTGAAATGAGCTCCGGGGAAATATCCGCACCGAGAACGTGCTCTGTATGCTCGCGCCATGCACGAGTAAAAAAACCTGTTCCACACGCGAGGTCAAGCACACGATGTGTAGGTGAAATATCCATCAGGCGTGTAAGGTGTGGGAGGATAACTTGTGTGTGATATGAATCTGTGTCGTCTGTGAGGTGTTTGTCGTACCAGTCGGCAACACCTCCCCACGATGTATCATTCTTCTTCATGTTCTTCATCTGTTGTGTGAGTAGTAAAGGATACTGGTATAGAAAAGCTTCGATCATACTCTGGGAGGCCAGAAGGATTGTCCTTTTTAAATACGAGTGTACCCATCTTATCTGAAGGAGGGGTAAATTCAAGCACCGCTTCAAAAGGCACAAAATCTTCGGTCATCCATTCACCCTGTGCCTGCGCGGGAACAGTAGCGAGTTCATTTCCAGACGCATCAAGCAATGTTACCGGAAATGATGCCTCAAAATACCACTGACCACGCGCCACACCTGTCACTGTAAGCGGACTTGTAATGGTCGCGTGCGCATGTGGCATGTCCACCCGAATCATATCAGCAATATCGCCAACAGGATGCGCGCGCTGCACATCTTCCACAAACACCCTGTCATCTGGCGTTCGACACTGGCGCGGAAGAGACTCTGCAACAGGGTAACCGTTTTTTTCACACTCCTCAAACGTTTGTATCGACGCAACCACATTCTTTTCACTCACATAAAACACAACTGCATGTATACCAAACGCGAGTATCACCACACAGCACAGTATGAGGAGTATGTTTTTCACGGCTGATTAAATCTCGTCGAGAGCGTCGTCGACCTTGTTTTGAGCTTTTTTAGCAAGGTTCTTTGCGGCGCTGTAATTTTTGTCGTCATACTCATCCTGAGCATCATCAAGATACTTTTTTGCATCATCAAGCAGGTCCCACGCATCATCGACATCATCACCATCGTCTTCGGCGTCCTGAATCTCCTCTTCGGCATCATCAATCATCTCCTGAGCATCATCTATTTCCTCTTGTGCGTCACTCTTGTCTGAGTTTCCAATAGCATCGATAGCATCTCGCACAAGGTCTTCTGCTTCCTCAGCAAGCTCTATTGACCGCTCGTAGTCGGCATCGTCAAAGGCATCATCAGCCTCATCAAGCTTGTCCTCTGCTTCAGACAAAATATCTTCTGCTTCATCAATATCCTCGCCGTCATCATCTGCGGCATCAATTGTATCGTGAGCATCGTCAATCTTTTCCTGCACTTTATCTATGAGGGCATCTGCCTTATCTTCATCAGTTTTTCCACCAGCGTCAGAATATGCATCGAGTGCATCGTCCACCGCTTTCTGTGCATATTGCACTGCACCATTATAGTCGCCACGGAAATATGAGCGTATTGCGCGTACAAAGGATTCGCGCGCATCATCAAGGTTGTCGTGAGCGGCCATAATGTCGTCATCGTCCTCGTTGCCATCATCAACCTTTTTCTCTGCGTCGATAATTCCATCGACAGCTTTTTCTATAGCGGCGCGCGCACTACTCTCTGTCGCATTTACAACAACCTGCTGTGATGATGATTGGGCATTATTGAGTTGCTCTCGCAATTGCGCCAATCGCTCTTGAAGATATGTGAGATCTCCGGAACCGGAAGAGCCTGATGTGCTCGACGAACCCGACAGCGCGCCATATTTTTGACGAGAAAGCGTGCCGAAATAGCCTATTGGTGGAGTAAGGCCCTGCGCACTCTGCCATTTTGCAAGCGCCTGACGTGTAAGCTCACCAAACTTGGTTGTTTCATTACCTGGCGCTCCACCTCCTGTTGTCGTAATCACGAAGCCAGCAGAATTCAAAAACTTTTGCAAACAGCGAACATCCTCTCCCTCGTCACCTACATCAAGATTTCTATCAAATGTACACTGCGCCGCATGTACCGAAAGCGCACCAAAACCATACCATAGCACAGTGGCAATAATAATGATGATAAAACTATATTTCTTCATACATATAGTATAGCAAACCAAACAGAGGCTGTGTGCTATTTTTTCAACACCCGCGCAAGTGAGTATGCGCCCGCACCAAACGTAACCATGGCAACAGAGAGCAACAAAAGCGCGAGGACATATTCATAGCCACCCCCCTTGCCTTCAAGCACACCGTTCATCATGCCGTATCCATTTGGGAAATGAACCTTTGCGATAGCAACGACCATAATTGACGCAAGAACAATGCCCGCATAACGCACAAAAATTCCAATAATCATGAGCAATCCGCAGACAAACTCTGCATAGGTTACAAAATATGCGAGTACCGCAGGAATTCCCATCATTGCAAACCCACCAACAATCATATCTACATGAGTAATCTTAAACCAACCCGCATGCATGAACGCGAGTCCAAGCACAATGCGCACAAGCAAGATTCCGAAGTCTGGATTGTGTAACCGATGAATAAGCGCGTGAATTTTTTGCATAGTTCTATATGTTATAGATGTACTAATATTATTGCTTTTTTACCGAAAGACCAAGCTCCCGCAACTGCTCGAGTGAAATATCGGACGGAGATTTCATCATGAGGTCGCGACCTTCTCCTGTTTTTGGAAACGCAATCACTTCACGGATTGATGCTTCGTTTTGCAAAAGCATCATCAGACGATCAAGACCCCATGCAATACCGCCATGCGGTGGTGTGCCAGAGCGAAACGCATGAAGCATGTGGCCGAAATTTTGCTCAACCTTTTCGCGCGGATATCCCATAATCTCGAACACTTTGATGAGCGCTTCAGGATCATGGTTGCGAATCGAACCACCACCGATCTCATAACCATTGAGGCAGATATCGTACTGAGCCGCGACAATATCCCCGATTGATTCACCCTTCATGAGACGCTCGTGGTGTTCTGGCTTTGCAGCAGAAAATGGATTGTGCGTAAATGTCCAACCACCTTCTGGGGTTTTCTCAAAGAATGGAAAATCCACGACCCAGCAGAATGCAAGTAGGTTTGGATCTTCTTTGTTTTCGCGGATGTCTGGTCGGTCACTACCATACGTTTCCATCGCTTCTTTGTAGGTGATACGTGGAAACGGAATCGCCTGAATCCTTTTTTCAGGATACTGCGTCTGCACAAGCTTGATAAGCATTCCCTCGATGAGTTGCAAAATATCTTCTTCTTTCACAAAGCTCATTTCGATATCGAGCTGAGTAAATTCTGGCTGACGGTCGCCGCGTGTGTCTTCATCGCGCATACATCGGGCAATCTGAAAATATTTTTCAACACCAGATGTCATGAGAAGTTGCTTGTACTGTTGTGGCGACTGCGGAAGAGCGTAAAACTTACCCTGATCAATGCGAGATGGCACCACATAATCACGCGCACCCTCCGGCGTTGATTTCGTCAAAATAGGTGTTTCAACTTCAATAAATCCTTCCGCGTCTAAGTAGTCGCGAATACCCTTGATAACGCGATGTCTGTTGCGAATGTTTTTCTGCATACGATCACTGCGCAAATCGAGGTAGCGATACTCAAGGCGTGTGTCTTCTCCGACGACGCGTGTGTCTGTCGAAACATCAAACACAGGTGTGTCTGCCTTGTTGAGCACTGCAATACCAAGCACCTCAAGCTCAATGTCACCGTTTTGCTTGTCTGCCTGCTTATTTTTCTCTGGCCGTTCGTTTACTTTTGCAGTAATATCAAGCACCCATTCTGCACGAATCTCGCGCGACGCTTCAAGAGCGGTGGTGTTGCCCGGAAGCACCACACCCTGCACTTTGCCGGTCATATCACGAAAATCAAAAAAGACCATTTTCCCCTGATCTCGACGCACTTCAACCCAACAAGAAATGCGGACCTCACTTCCCTTGTTATTCTGCAAATCTTTTATATATGTTCGTTCCATGGCACATGTGTTCGGAGAAATAAAAACACCCCTCCGAATTCATTAGTGTTAATAAATTCGCAGGGGCGATTTTATCGCGGTGCCACCCTGTTTTTTGCTCGATTATCTGCTTGTCGGAGCAGGGCCGGAAGAGTCTACTTGCCCGTGGGGCGTTCTTTCTTCACCTCACCGGTGTCAGCCGGTTCATTGGTTCGCCCCAAGTATACCACAGCTATTTTCTCAAAAACAATGGCTCAGGTTTTGTGATTTTTTGTGCAGTAAAGATACTGAGAATCTTTTCTGATGTCTCAGGTAAGAACGGTCGCAAGAGTGTGCCAATGGTAATCAACGATTCAATATAACTTGTGAGTGTCTGTGAAAGTGTGCCCGTATCTGCAATCTCCCACGGCTTATCTGTCGCCATGCGCGCGTCAAGGACCGCTATCTTTGACCACACATACCGAAGCGCTTCATCTGGTCGATGCGACTCAAAATGACGCAGTATTGTCTCGTCTTGTGTTGCAAGCAACCGTGCACGCTCTATGTCTGCCGGATTTACTTCCAATTTTTCCGCGAGCTTGGCAATACGCGATACGAGATTACCAATACCGTTTGCCAAATCACTATTAAATTTTTCTTTGAATCGCGCGAGTGAAATATCACCATCACTTCCAAATTGAAACGCGCTCGCAAGCAAATATCGCGCGCCGTCGACACCATATTCTGTCACGATATCAACAGGATTGATAACATTGCCCAAAGATTTCGACATCTTTTGCCCGTCGATAGTAAAGAAACCGTGCGCAAAGACTGTTTTTGGCAATTCAAGATCGTGTGCGAGAAGTAGACCCTCCCAGACAAGTGCATGGAACCACAAAATATCTTTTGCCATAAGATGCAATGTTGGTGGCCAAAAACCTTCACGTCCCGGATAAATTCGAGTTGCGGAATAGTAGTTGATAAGCGCATCAACCCACACATACACCGTGTGCGCTGGGTCCCACGGCACCGGCACGCCCCATGTCACGCCAACACGAGAAATAGAAATATCCTCGATGCCCTGCTTCATTTTCCCAATAATTTCATTCTTTCGCTCTTCTGGAAAAACAGAATACGCGCCAGCCTCAAGCTTTTCCAGTACGCGCGCAGACATCTCCTTCATTTTGAAAAAATAATTTTCTTCTTCTTGCTCAACAAGTTTGAGGTTGGGATGAAGCGCGCACGCACCATTTACAATCTCTTCAAACGAAAGAAACTTCTCACATCCGATACAATATGTGCCCTTGTATGCCGCTTTGTAGATATAGCCTTTGTCATAGAGGTTCTGTAAAAATGCCTGCACCGTTTCTTTGTGCCGAGGATCTGTTGTTCGGAAAAATTCGTCATAACTAATACCAAGCATCTTCCACACTGCTTTGTATTCCGCAGAGACTTTATCGGTAAATTCCTGAGGAGCGATGCCATTTTTTTCAGCAGACTGTGCAACTTTCGCACCGTGCTCGTCTGTACCCGTAAGGAAAAAGACATTTTCGGCACCAAGACGCTCACGATAAAAGCGCGCATAGACATCGGCAATCAGCGTGGTATACGCATGGCCAATGTGGGGCTTGTCGTTGACGTAGTAAATCGGGGTTGTGACATAAAACGTATCCATGAGACATATTATACATACATTTGACTCCTCATCCATTCTGATATACAAAGATTGTAGAATCGCACCACAAAAACAGGAGTCACTTCATGAATTTGACACCGAAGGAACGCGTGATCACGATCGATGGTCCCGCCGGTGTTGGCAAGAGCACCGTGAGCAAACTTGTCGCACAGAAGCTCGGCTTCCGTGTTCTGCACTCCGGCGTGGTCTATCGCGCCGCGGCGTATCTGCAAAACCAGGGCGCGTCCATACACAACAAGGACCAGTCACGCTTCGACGTGACGCGCATCAGCTTCAACGGCGACCAACTGCTCATCAGCGGAAGCGAGCCGCCACAGAGGCTCTGGAGTGAGGAGATGGGCAAGCGTGCCTCGGAAATCGGCAAGATTCCCGCGGTGCGCCGAGACGTCAACCACATCCTGCAGAGCCAGGTCGGCACCCAAGGCATCGTTGCTGAAGGGCGCGACATGGGGAGCGTGGTCTTCCCAGAAGCGAAGCTCAAGATCTACATGGACGCAAGCGAAGACACTCGTGCCATGAGAATCGCGAGCGACGCCCGGCGCACACATCAGGGATCACTCTTCGCTATCCGCACCGCCATCATCGAACGGGATGAGCGAGACAAGAAGCGCGAGTGTGCCCCACTCACCACCGCCCGGGGAGCAATCATCATCGATACCACCATGATGAGCGTCGACCAAGTCGTCGGCGAGATCGTCAAACTGTGGCACGAAGTCATCGCGTGAAGCAGACCCAAGGCACCGCACCCCTCGTCGACATTGTCGGCGAGGGGTGTTCTTATCCACACAAAAGACGAGAACCCTGCGCTATCATTAACACATGAATATTCTTGCCCGTATCCTTCAGCGAATAGGCGGGTTTGCTGTGGCTATCGCACTGTTGTGGTTTTCAGCGGTCGTGGTATCAAACCATTTTGACCACCAACTCCTTTTATTTCTTGCATTATTTTCTTCCTACGCCGCGCTCGCATACATTCTACTACCCGGCATTATCGAGCTCTGGCTTCTCATTGTGAGAAAAGGAAGAATCCCCCGCTTTACACGAGCAAAAGACGGCATCCCTGGCGACCCCGTCAACATTGCTGTTATTGGTTCTCGAAAAGCACTCGAAGAAGCGTTTGCTCGTGCTGGGTGGTTTCTTGCCGACAGACTCACCCTCCGTACAGGCTGGCGCATGACAATCGCTTTTTTATTCAATCGTCCTTATCCACGAGCGCCGTTTAGCACACTCCTTCTTTTTGGTCGTCCCGCAGATGTTGGTTTTGAAAAGCCAATCGGTAATAGTCCGCGCCGACGTCATCATGTGCGTTTCTGGGGACTTCATGCGCACACACTTCCCGACCCTGCAGACCCGCGTTTTTGGAGCAACACACAGCCAACACCCACAGAACCTGCAACGCTATGGCTTGGCTCTGCGACAAAAGATATTGGTTTCGGTTTTACACAACTCACATTTCAAATTTCTCACCGCGTCGATACAAACATAGATTCTGAGCGCGCCCGCCTCGTCGCAGACCTCGTGCGCGCAGGATGTGTCGAGCGCGTCAAAGAATACGAGGCGGGCGCGTTTACTGTTGGAAAATACACATCAGACGGACGCATTGTGGTTGTTGAGCTTACTTCAGCACACACCTCAGTGTTATACTAAACGCTATGCATAAACTATATTCATCTATTGTTATAGCCTTATTCATTGCAATCTCTGCATATGGAGCATCATTTCATACGGCGCGCGCACCATTTCTCCAGCAATTGGTTTCTTCGGTCCAATCACACGCGGAGTTGTGAATAGTTTGTAATGTGAATACTCTCAAACACGCAGAAAGGGCGGCCGAGTAATCGGCCGCCCTTGGTATACGCACACATGAGTTCTACTTAAACAACGTCGCGAACTCCTCATGTGTCATGCCGTAGTTGAAGCCCGGCTCCTTTTCCTGAAGTCGACCCCCCTTTTCCTTGTCGTATCGTGGTGTGCGCTTCAACTGCACAAAGCAGACAGCGGAATACCGTCCCTCGTGCGCAGTGCGTTCGGTCGCGATGACCCTGTGGCACAGCGCAGTGAGCTCACCACGTGAGCGCAGTTGCATCTGCATAGACGGAATAATCACCGTCCTACCGCTCGACACCGGCATATCTATCCACTTCATGTCATACGTCAGACACTGCAGACCCTCTGCGTTCTCAAACAAATGCAGAGTGAATCCGCTCTGATCCGTGTGTGCCGTCGCAGTCTCTTCGCCAACATCCCTGTCACCGAAGTAGTGGATAAATCTCGTAAAGAACCCAGCCTCACTTTCCTCGACCTCCTTCGCGAAACCTTCGAGTCCAAACTCGGCTTCGGCCTGCGACGCAAACTCGAGAATTGTTGGCTTCATCACCGCAACAAGAGCTGTGGCACTCTTCACAAACTCAATCGCAACTGGATTTTCGATTGTGTCGATGTTCTTGAGAAACCACGCTTCGCCTTCCGTCGTGATGTCGAAATTCTCCTTTCGATCGGCCTTGTTGCCAATGCCTTCTTTGAGTTCGTACCCGACACCATCGCCACCGTTGCTGTACGGAAGCCCCTTCTTCACCTCAACAGGCAAAGCACAAAAACGCTTCCACAACTCCACGGTCTTCTCCACCGCAGACCTGAGGTCAGATGGATAATCCAGCATGACGAATCCTGTGGTCTTAAGCTCGCTTATGTGTGTGTTCATTGCTTTTCCTTTGTAAGGGTTACGTTGATAATCCCATCCATTAGTCTACGCATCTGTATATACAAAAAAAGCGAGGAGGTCCTCGGTAGATACATATCCCACTACGTGGTGATATTACTCAATTATATCGCTCTGTATTTCTTCTTTGAAAAACACAGGGAGTGTTGCCACCGCCTTGTTTTTAATAGCTGTCAGCACAGTAGTAATACTGTGTATAGAATCAAACTCGGATGATTCATTGCGAAGCGCCTCATCGATAGATACCCACATATTGTGACCAAAATCCGAGTCTTCAATAAGCTCTCCGCTATACGAATCTGCATATGCGATTGGAAACAACACATCAGAAAACAACTCGCCACCTTTATACATAATTCTTCGCTCCGCACCCAGTAGTCTAAACTGCGCATCAAGACCTGTTTCTTGTTTTAGTTTTCGTGTCGCCGCGGGCTCAATGAGCTCACCCTTGAGCACCACACCACCCATCACACCCACCTTTCCATACGATGGGTTGGATTTTCTCACCTGATTCAAAATCTCGATGCGCCCGTCGACAACCCTCGATACAATCGTAATGACATTTATCTTAAACAAGCTCGTAATAGCATCGTTGGTAGGATACGGGTCAGCAACATGTTTGATACCTGTTTCAGACAAAGAATAGCCATCGTCGGACTTCAACACAAAATCTTTTTTCACCAAATACTGCAAATGGTAGTTGAACAAATCATTGGGCACCTTGTCTGGATGCAGTTCGCTATACCGAAGAACGTGTGCGTTCTTAAGTTTGGAGAGAATGTGGTTTTGAATTGGTGAAAAGTTGTGAAGCATGTCTGCAATATATCCTTCCTACCCATACTACCCGTCCCACAAACTAATTCAAGAGATACCTTGACATATCACCAAAATATAGCATAATAGCCGTCAGAAGGAGGACTCATGGTCTTTGGCCTTGTCTACGGATACGGACAGCTGTGCAACGGACGCATTGATGGTCAGACGACTGGACGGTGCGAAAAAGCTCTGGAGCTCTACCGAAAGGGCAAGATTCAGAAGATCTTCATCACGGTTTCAGCCAAAAAGCGCGGGATCTACATGGGTCAAGGAATGAAGCAATTCTTCCTCGACCAGAAGGTTCCGGAGGTGGACATCGTTTTCGAGCCAATCGGACGAAACACTGCCGGTGAGACGGATGCATTTCTCACACTGGCACGGTACCACAACAACTACAAGACCCCTCGGGCGATTGCAGTTTCCACGTGGTACCACACCCCGCGCATCTGGTGGCTTTGGCTCACCCGAATGAAGTTCGTGAAGGTCGGAATCTCCTGGAAGGAAGCTCATTGGGCGGACCTGCGGATCGAGCCAGTGAAGATGCTCAATGCCCTGCTTCGTCCGCACAGCTCTTCGAAGATGTGGTAACGTGGCGCAACCACCGTAATGTCGCCACACAGCGCACCCCGCAAGGGTGCGCTGATTTTTTTATAGAAGATTTTCTAGCTTAAGCCACTTTATTCGCCCTTCATCCGATGCTCTTTTTTGATTTTCCAATAAATACCCTCGTTTTCTGCATCTTTCGCTTTGTTTTTGTCCTTAAAAAGATGTGCTGGATATTTCAATTTAACTTTCTCTAGTTTCTGTCTAACAATATCAGCGGTGTCTAGCTCAAGCAAAACACTCAAATCTAGGCAATAGATTAGAACATCTGCAAGCTCTTTCTTTATCGCCTCCACTTTCTCTTTATCAGATTTTACTTCAGCCAGACTCTGATTATTCCATTGGAAAAGTTCGAGAAGTTCTGCTGCTTCTATTGAAATTGATTTTGCTAAATCACCTGGACGAAGCTGGTCCCACCCCCGCTCAGTCAGATATTCTCTAATTGCATCTTCCTGCTCTTTCATACAGTCATTATATACCCCTTTCAGCGACCCCACTAAGTCTAAACAGTGATTGATGTAACTAATTCCACTATTTTTAGAAACTTAACCTTATAGATTTCTGAAAGACTGTCGACATATCTCGAGTGCGATAGCCTATCTCAAATTAGCTGGCCGTCTCGTGTTAGAACCGTGGTCGACCAAGCCCCGCTTAGTCCATTTGGTGTGTTTGACCTAGTTCGAAACAACGCGTCTCGTGCACCTAAGAATTCTCAAGAGGGTAGCGAGAAAGGTCGTTTACTTTCAATTTTGAGAGTACCGGATTCTTTACTGACTCCAACACTTTCGATACAGACGAGCCAGGAATAAGTTGCTGGATGATGCCCGCAACCTTGGCTGGATCCGTGTTTGCCAACAAAGCAAAGCGAACCGCATTCTCTTTATCAGAAGCATTTTCTGCAAGACAGACAATGTCATTCTCGATAGTGAATTTACGGATACGTCCGCGAAGCATTACTCCGTGCAATTTGTCGGCATCACTTTGTATTTCATAAATATCCCAGAGTAGTTCCATATAACAATTATACATTCTCACGCACCTCGAGCGCGATGACCCCGCATGACTTGGCTGCCGATCAGGGACTCGAACCCCAATTAACCGCTCCAGAGGCGGTCGTCCTACCATTAGACGAATCGGCAATACTTCAAACGTTCTTTACGATACTTCAAAAAGTCCAATTATTCAATACCTCCTTGACAACCAATCTTTTTTTAGATATTTTATCCTCCAAGACGCCCATTACCCATAGAGAAAGGAGGCGCGTCATGTTGTTCATTTCAGACCTAGGTTTTGCCATGCTCTGGACCTCGGTGATGTGCAACGCATTCGATGTGCCCCTTCACACGCACTGGGGACTCCTCGCGCTTGCACTCATGTGCTCCGTGCTTCCAGACTTCGACGCACTGTTCTTGGGTGGCATCACGGCCCACAAGGACAACCCGCACAACCACCGGGACCTCTTCCACTACCCCCTCGTCTTCCTGCCGGCGCTCGCGCTCGTTGCGGGGGCACTTGGCGGAGTTGTCGACGGCTCGGTGCGGACAGGGATCATCAGCGCCCTGCTTGCATGTGCCTGCACCAGTACCCACTTCGTCAACGACTCGTTTGGTGTTGGGTGGGGTGTGAAATGGCTCTGGCCATTTTCCAACAAGGCATACAAGTTCTTTGTGGACACATACAACACGCCGTATGTCCACAAAAACCCGATGGCGTGGGTTACTGCGTGGGAGCCTGCAGTGCTTCATGAGCGCATCAAGAGCCACGGCGACAAGAACTGGCTCAGGAAGTACCTGATCAGCACGTGGTTTGTGGCGGAAATCGCCATCTTCACCGTTGGAGCCGTCGCGCTCCTCTTCGCATGGTTCGACCAGCCGCCCCCTCGACACTATTGAGGGAGGCGGCTTTTTTCTGGTATAATACCCCTTATGTTAACTCAACCAATGAGCAAATTCAGCCAAAAACTGGCCGAGTTTAGCGGTAATGGCGCCCTCGAGAGTGGTAAGACCGTCTTTGATGTAAACCGCCTTGTGGCCAAGGCGGCAACCTATTACGAGAAAGTACGCTATCTTGTGGATTTCAAAGAAGACCACATGGTGCGTCGCAATGCACTCGAGCGCATCATCAAACGAAAAACCGTTATTGAAGGTGGTGAGGCCTCTGGTATCTCTCTGCTGCAAGAGCTTGCAAGCGGTCAGTATATCGGCGAAGAAATTGTTACAGAGGAAATGGGGCGAGCTATCGACGCAATCATCTCCCGATTTGTTCGTCTTGAAAAAGCGCCAAACGAGATCTCGAGTCGCGACAGAAAACGCCTTATCTCTTTTGCGGCGACAGAAATCGAACACGCTATTCACCCCCTTGAGCACACCGCCGATCACAGCCTTGTTGATGCGTTTTACGAAACAATGCGAAGCAGTATCGTGCTCCCCGGCATACCAGAGCGAGAAATAGATCTCATGCTCTACTGCGCATGCCATCGAGCACTTTTGCGCTCAGACGACGAAGCCCTCTCATATGCCCTCTGGCTTAAAATGGTGCCTGAGTGGAAAGACATCTCTGATGAAAAGATTCAGGAGGTGGATGCACGCTTGTCTTCTATTGTTGATGCTATCGATACTGCGATAAAAAACACCGTGCAATGGAAACTTGTTCAGCGCCTCCGCAATTACACAATCTATTTCCTGATTATCCGAGAGCTGGTGCACAAATACGGTACACAATCTGGGCACATCCTCGAAAACGAAGCAGAGCTTGAGTCGTTTACAAAAGGCCTTCTTGAGGAGAAGTACGCAAAAGAAAACGCGCGCATTCGCTCAAGCGGTATCCGCGCAGTGCTCTACCTCTTCTTTACCAAAGCAATCTTTGCAATCGGAATTGAGTTGCCGTACGAGCTTATCTTCTTTAATGCCATCAGCTACCTATCGCTTGGTATCAACATCGTGTTTCACCCTCTCCTACTCTTGCTCGCGACACGAGGTGTGGGAACATTTGGAGAGAAAAACAGCGAGCTTATTATACGAGGTATGCGTGAAGTGTTTTATGAAGGAAAGGTTGAACGTGTAAAGATTCGCACTGGCAACACAGCGCTCACCTACGTCTTTAGTCTTGTATATTTCACACTTCTTGGTGTTGTCTTTGGCGGTATCGTCGCGGGCCTCCACGCAATCCATTTCAATGCAATCAGTATCGCAATATTCCTCTTCTTCCTTGCCCTCGTAAGCTACTTCGCATTCCGTATCCGATACAATGCGCGACGATGGAAGATCACAACACGCGACAGCGCACTCTCACTTATCGGAAGTATCTTTACCGTGCCGATCATCCGCACCGGTCGTTGGCTTAGTCAGACATTTGCATCGATCAACGTCTTTGTCCTCATCATGGACTTCATCATCGAAACGCCGTTTAAGCTCGTGCTCAACTTCTCAAATCAGTTCATCTCATACCTCAAAGAAAAGACTCCTGAGGCGTATTAACAGACTGAAACGCCTTTATTTTCTCTTCCTCTTAAGTGAAGCCTCTACAAACGCGGTAAAAAGCGGGTGTGGAGCAAGTGGTCGCGCCTGAAATTCTGGGTGAAACTGCGCGCCGACAAAAAATGGATGCACTTCGCGTGGAAGCTCTGCAATTTCCATAAGCGTACGACTCGGCGATACACCTGAAAAGACAAGGCCGGCTTTTTCTAGTTTTTCAACATATGCCGGATTTACTTCATAGCGATGTCGATGACGCTCTGAGATTTTTTCACTGCCATACGCCGCACGCGCGATGGTGTCTTTCTTGAGAACCGCAGGGTATGCACCGAGGCGCATTGTGCCACCATAGCGGTTTTCAGCAAGGTTCTCTTTCTGCTCAGGCATGATGTATATCACTGGATAAGGAGTTTTTGGGTTAACTTCGGTCGTGTGTGCACCAGAAAGTTTTGCAACATTGCGCGCGTACTCTATGACAGCAAGTTGCATGCCGTAGCAAATACCGAAGTATGGAATGCCCTTTGTGCGCGCGTATTCAATCACCTTCAGCTTCCCCTCTATGCCTGTGGAGCCAAAACCACCGGGCACCAAAATACCATCATATGCATCGAGGTCTGAAAGTGCACGCTTCCCTGTTTCAAAATCGCGGGCACTTAAGTATTCAATCACCGGCTTCACGCCGAGTTTGTATGCGGAAAATTTTATTGCATGAATAACAGAAATATATGCGTCGGAAAGAGAGAAATTGCCAGAATCAAAATATTTTCCAACGATTGCGATGCGAACATCTGTCGAACCGTTGCGCACGCGCTTGAGCAATTGTTTCCATGGCGCGAGATCGGCAACGCGTTTTTTCGGCTTGAGGTCGAGGATGTCGCAGAGGCGCGAGCTGAGCTTGTCTTTTTCAAAATTGATAGGCACATCGTAAATACTTTCAACATCGGGAGCTGAAATAACCTGCTGTGCGGGAATGTTGCAGAAAATTGCGATTTTTTCTTTTCGTTTTTGGTCGAGGTGCACATGACTGCGGGCGATAATAATATCCGCCTGCACACCAACACTGTTGAGTGAGCGTGCCGCGTGTTGCGTGGGCTTTGTCTTCATCTCGCCGATCATCGACGGCATCGGCAGATACGACACCATCACGACAGCAACACTGCGAGGGTTTCGCGCCTTCATCATACGAGCCGCTTCGACAAAGAGCACGTTTTGATACTCACCAATTGTGCCACCAATTTCGATGACCGTAACATCAGCGTCGGCATTTTTTGCAGCCTGCTCGATGCGACGAATAGCTTCGAGTGGAACATCTGGCACAACCTCTACTGTCTTTCCTTTATATTCAAGATTGCGCTCTTTGCGGATAACCTCCTGATACACACGGCCGGTCGTCATGTAGTTGATGCGTGTGAGGTCGATATTGAGGAAGCGCTCGTAGTTTCCCATATCCTGATCCGTTTCATCGCCATCCTTCAAAACAAAAACTTCGCCGTGCTCTGTTGGGTTCATCGTACCAGCATCAACATTGATGTATGGGTCGATTTTAAGCGCCGTTACGGAAAAACCTCGGGACTTGAGGATAAGTGCAATAGAAGATGCAGCCACACCCTTTCCAACGCCAGACATAACACCACCGGTGACGAAGATATATTTGCGGTCTTTCTGTCGGGTCTTTTTTCGTGCGGGGCGCTTTTTCATGGTGGAGAATTATATTTTAAGATACCGTTTTACTGCCAGATAACTAGATACGGCTCCGACGGCAATACCTGAGCCGACGATAGCAAGAAATATTTGTACAAAGTTTGAAACGTAATAATGGAATGGGTTGAATGTGATAAACAGATTTGATGTCATCTTTCCAAACCACAGTGTAAGCGGATAGAAAAGAACGAGCGTAACGATACCCGCCACAAAACCATAGAGCACACCACCCACAACAAACGGGCCACGGATATAGAGCGCACTGGCACCCACAAGACGCATAACAGAAATCTCTTCACGGGATATAAAGATAACCAGACGAATCGTGTTGAAAGTAATGAGGATTGAGACGACAATAAGTACAAGCGTAAACGCGAGTCCCAACCGATCGGCTGTTTCGATGATGCGACTAAGCTTGTCTATCGCGTCTTTGTTTTTTGCATAATTAATGTCATCTACGATGCGTGTTCCGTCTTTAGACAAAATATTGTCGCCCTGCAAAAAATCAGCGATGCCCTGATACTGCTGAGGCTCCTTTGCTTTAATATTGAGCTTTGCGCCAAGCGGGTTGTCGCCAAGCTCATCGAGCGCCTGAAGTGTGAGACTGTCATTTTGATGACGCGCACGAAATGCCGCAAGCTCTTCATCTCTTGAAACATACGTGACGGTCAGGACCTCAGGAAGCTTCTCCAAAGAGCTCTTGAGTGAAAGGATGTCTTGCTCTGGAGCCGTTGTGACGAAATACACGTTGACATCAACTTTGTTTCTAATTTCTTCCAGTGTTGTGTTGAGAACCGCGCTAAAAAAGATAATCGAACCAATCACAGAAAGCGTAATAATCATCACAAGCACCGAAGAAAGCGACACAAAGCCGTTGCGGAAAAAATTGAAGAAACCTGCCTTTGCTATTCTTTTAAGATTGGTGCGAAACATACGCGTATATGGCGATTATTATAGTACATATCTACCCTCTTTGTCGTCTCGCACAATACGACCCTTTTCCATCGTAATCACGCGTCGACCAAGTGCATCGATAACGCCTTTGTTGTGCGTCGCGAGAATAATGATGGTGCCGAGGTCGTTAATCTTTTTGAGAATATTCACAATGTCGCGAGTGTTGAGCGGATCGAGGTTACCTGTTGGCTCGTCGGCAATAATAATGTCCGGCTGGTTGACGATAGCGCGCGCAATAGCGACTCGCTGTTTTTCTCCACCAGAAAGCTCACGTGGGAAACTCCACGCTTTCGGACCAAGATCAACAAGGTCGAGCACATGCGGTACGTCCGCCTCTATTTCCTCGTCCGTCCTACCTGCGGCCTCCATTGCAAAGGAAATATTTTCAAACACAGTCTTGTTGGGAAGTAATCGAAAATCTTGGAAGATAACTCCGATTTTTCTGCGGAAGTCGTTGATGTCTCGAGGGCGCAACGAATGAATGTCTGTCGACTCAATAAACACCTTACCCGCAGATGGTTTGTCTTCGGCAAGCAACATTTTAAGCAATGTTGTTTTGCCAGCGCCAGACTGGCCTACAATAGAAACAAACTCTTGTGGTTCGATAGAAAAAGTAACATTATCAAGCCCAATTGAATCGTCCGAATATATTTTTGAGACCTTGTCGAAATAAATCATAGCCTTTCGAACTAGTATACCATACCCACCAATACGACTCTAAAGTCCTTTTTCTGCATCAATAAACTCATCAATATCGCCAGCAAGGACCCGCTCGACATCTCGCACCTCAACATTGGTACGGTGGTCTTTTACCATTTTATACGGATGAAGCACGTACGAGCGAATCTGGTTACCCCATTCAATCTGTGTCGTTTTGCTCACATACATACCCTTTTCCTTACTCTGGCGATCGTCCTCTATTTTTTTATATATCTTTCCAAGAACAATCTGCATCGCACGTTCACGGTTTTGCGCTTGTGAACGCTCAGAGTCTGCGTGCGCTGAAAGGTTTGTAGGGATGTGCACAATACGCACCGCAGTCTCTCGCTTGTTTACATTTTGTCCACCAGGACCACCCGAGCGTGCAAACTCAACACGAAACTCATCGTCGGGAATGTGCAGTTCATCTACTTTCTCAAACTTGGGTATTACTTCAACCATAGAAAACGACGTATGGCGAAGTTGTTTTGCATTAAACGGAGAGATACGCACAAGTCGGTGCACACCAGACTCGTTTTTAAGCGTACCGTAGGCATTTTTTCCAGCAATTTCTATCGTAATATTACGATACCCGCCGTGATCATTCTCGTTTTGATGAATAATACGGACACCCCATCCTTTGTTTTCAATATATTTTAAATACATATCGAGAAGCATGCGGGAAAAATCTTCGGCGTCGTCTCCACCAGCGCCGGAAAAAATCGTCATGATAGCATCACCACGATCATACTTTCCCACACCCTCAAGAGCGTCTTTAAGCTCACCGAGCTCTTTAATCGTTGCCTGCGCAACATGTTTGTCGTTCCAAAAATCTGGCTCGCTCATCCGCGCCTCAATGTCTGCAATTTTCTGCGCAATCTCATCCTTTGTCATACTGTTGAGTATATCAGAATAAAAAAATCGGGCCGAACTCTCGCGAGTTCGGCCCTTCCGCTTCATAGTGACCAGTCGGTGGTCGAGTGATGTCTGGGCGTTCTGATGAGAGCCCTACCGAGGCAGTACGGTCCTGACCTGCAGAGGAGCGTAAACCTACGGTCTGTTGTAGAGGCACCCGACGAAAACTAATGACTAAGAAGCCGCCAGCACAGAGAGATGAATCGGTTGTAGACGCGTGTGTGGCACGTCCGAACCGCTCGCCGCGGGATGTCCCAGTGGCAGTCACCTCCCTTAACCGGAATGTTTGAACTCCGTACAAAAGTATACACCTGCCGAATATTATTGCAATATAAAAAAATTGGGGGCAGCACTCGTGGTGCTGCCCCCGTCATCGATCGATGCGTTCCCTAGTGGTGGGAAGTACAAGTGCGTAGTACTTGACCTACGCTTGCCGAAGGGGACGCTGTACTGCCCGATTTAAACCGACAAGGAGAACCCTCGACGGCACCAGGCTGTGCTATCCGAACTTGGCCATAACTGTGTATTTGGTCGCAACGATCGACGACCCGTCCTAGCGCTTGCGGCTGTATGCGCCACGGTGGCACTCCGGATCAAAGTGACCCTAGCCGGAGAGCGAGTTGGACGGAAATACTGTCCCGATGATGTATCCTACACCTGATTCTATAAAAAGCAAGAGAGTTGTGCACTTGTCTAGAGCCACCTCGCGGGATCGAACCGCGGACCCCAGCTTTACGAAAGCTGTGCTCTACCAACTGAGCTAAGGTGGCGCACGTGCAGATTATATAACCTCAATACATTTTGTACAAAAAGTCCGAGACGGTATACTCAATATATGAAACCTACGGCAACAAAGACCTTCCTCGCCCAACTTCTCCTTGTCCGCAAAAACCTACGAACCCGTCTCAACACCTTTATTGCCCGACATACGTGCAGAACATGGGGTGTTCACAGTGTAGTGGCCGGCTCAGCTGTTCTTGAAGACCCGTGGAACATATCTGTAGGAAATGGAACAATCATCAACGAAGGTGCATACCTCAATGCCTACGACACAATCACTATCGGCAACCATGTACACATTTCATCTTTCTGCATTATCAATACAGGAACACTCGATGACAAAGAAGGTTCGGAACGAAACCATGCCGGCTCAACAGTTGTCATCGAGGATGGAGCATGGCTTGCATCAGGGGTTATTGTAAACCCTGGTGTGAAAATCGGTGCACACGCCGTCATTGGCGCAGGATCAGTTGTCACAAAAGACATTCCTGCATATTCAATTGCTGTCGGGTCTCCAGCGCGAGTTATTGGAGACAGAAACCCATCCTCATCTCAAGGGAGCCAATGACCGGGATTGAACCGGTGACCTCGTCCTTACCATGGACGTGCTCTACCAACTGAGCTACATTGGCGTAAAAGCGCTTATTGGTACGGCAATAATAATACACAATATTTGCAACTTGGCCAAAATTATGGATAATTTTGGGATATGTCGGGGTAGCTCAGTTGGTAGAGCACGGGACTCATAAGCCCGGG
>CAYMIL010000002.1:0-197727 GCA_964390845.1 uncultured Candidatus Saccharibacteria bacterium | reverse complement strand
GCTTACGCTATAAGGTTTCCCCATTCGGACATCTTCGGATCAAAGGTTGCTAGGCACCTCCCCGAAGCTTATCGCAGCCAAACCACGTCCTTCTTCGCCTCTTAGAGTCAAGGCATCCACCATATGCTCTTAAATTTCCTATTAGGAAATTTAAAAACCACAATATTTATTTTACCCTGTTACATACAATCAACGATCATACATAACAGTTTACCTGCTCCGCCTCCACACCACTAAGACCTCAGAAAACGGTAGTGTGTGACGGAGATAATCACATATGAAACCATGATTGGTTTCGGGGAATGTGATGTTTTTCAAATGACGGTCTGACTGGCTTTTCTCTTCCCGTACGGCTGGTTTTTCGTTAAAAAAACCGCCGAAGCGGTCGCGATAACACCCCAAAAGGGCCGGTTATCGTGTCCGCTGTAGTAAAGGATTAAGTAATTTGCGCATATCAGAGATAGATACCAGTATATAGATATCCGTTTTTCTGTCAACAGGTATCGCCCTGCCTGTGGAAAAGCCCGGTTTCCCGGGCTCAAAAGAAGGGTTTTTAACTACAACCGAGGCCTAAGAAGGACCGCGTGTGGAGCATCATCTCCCTTGAAATATCCCCACCCGCAGATTTCGCCATGATTGTTGATGTCGCTCACGCGCTCAAGTTGAAATGATGTTGTGTTGATGCGCTCGGCAATATCTACCATTCCAGATGTTGGCGTCCATAGAAACTGCCGTTCCGGATGCCCGAGCGATTGCGACTGACCAATCACTGCACCTGCATCGTTTGCCGAACACGCACTGCTTGTTGTGTCGCCCGAAAGTACCCCCATGTCTACGACCACATCACCACGCCAGAGGCATGCGTGTCGTCGACCTTGTGATGTCGACGAAAAACCAACAACATCACCACGCGCTGTCACGCACAACGCACCGCTGTGCTCCCCGCCGAGAGATGGAAGCAGGCGTGCTTCTGCGTTGTGTTCCATGACAAACGCAACTGTGTTGCCGGATTCTGTGCGCACGTATCCGCACACATCACCGCGATCATTCACACTTGTCGCATCACTCATCTGGTACTGTGGAAACACATCTCTGATCACTCCTCCCTTCCACACGAACGCATGATTTTCATACGCCGACGTGTGGGAATGCCCGACAACAACACCGTAACTGTTCACTGCATTAGGAGCACAAAAAGAACCAGCGAGTGTTCCAACATCAGACCACGTCCACGCACCACATGCGTCTTGCGCATAGCACCATCCGTGTGTGTCCCCACTTGAAGTGACATACGTTCCCGTCATTGCGCCCGAGTCTGCAACAGACAATGTAACAGATGGCGTACCACCAGACACATCGCGCACCACGTGCTCACTCCACACACAGGCATGTGGAGTGAGGAATCCAAGTGTCGACTCCCCCACCACTGTGGAATTGTTATTGAGAGAATACGCATGCGACGAGCGATGATGCGCCATCACTCCACAATCGATGACATCAAACATGGCCGGACGCGCGCAAAGAGACACAACGACAACACACGCACACAACATAGAGGCCTCCTTTGTAGGTATGAAAAGAACGATACGTGCTCACACTAGCAAACACACCCTCAACACTTTCTAAAGAAAACATAAAACGCCCCGAAGGGCGTTTTATGCACAAGATATATTCTTGTAGAAATGAGACTAGTCTCGGTGAGTAATCTCGTTTCGAGTCTTCTCGATAAATCGAGCAGCTGCATCCTGACCACCAAGGCCGAATGCGAGGCCGAGCGCGAGAGAAAGCGCTACAACAACTCCCGTGAACACAGTCTGGATAAATGGAGCTGCAATGCCGAGCTGTGAAAGCGCAACAAGGAGACCGAAGATCCAGATAGCCCACTTTGTAACTGCTCCGACAAGATTTGAAGATCGGAACTCAGCCGCTCGAGCTGATGTTACAACAACCTTCTGCATTACATCGCCGATAACCGCAGCCAAGAGAAGTACGAGCACCGCTACGATTACGTTTGGCAAGTAGTACAATACGACGCTTGAGAGGAACTGATTGACCTGTGAAAGACCAAGTACATCAAACGCAGCGACTACGAAGACTACGATAACAAACCACTTCACAAGACCGCCAAGGAAATGACCTGAGTTGAGCTGAATACCACCTCGTCGAAGTGTGTCATCAACGCCAGCCTTTCGAAGAGCCTCGTCGATTCGAACTGACTTAATAACCTGAGAAACCAATCGTCCAAGAAGAGCACCAACAACCCAACCGATAACAACAATAAGAATTGCGACGATTAGATCTGGGAGAAACATAATCACACCGTCCCACAAACTATTGAACGAGTGATTGAGTTCCATTGTCCATGAATTCATCATATTACGTACGTATGCCTGAAATAGGCGTCACCACGCGGTGCGCAGTGCTATTAATACTGATAATTAATCAAGAAAGACCTTTAATAAAGCCCTTATAGATTATATCACGCACAGAAAACCCATATTTTTTGCCCACAGATAGGCCTGTGGATAACACTCTCCCTACTCCACCCCGAGCTTATTTATAAGCTTCTCATGAGGAAAATCGAGTACATCACTAATAAGTTTGTCGCACATATCAAGGCGATACTGGAATTCATCCGCTTCAAGGGCGACATACTTGAGCTCCTTACCCAACTCCATCTCAAGTGAGTGAATCACATTTTCAAGCGCGCCCTTCTTGAGGTGTGTACCCACCACAAAGACATCCACTCGGCTTTCCCATTCCTGAATAAACACACCGGAAATCACCAAGAGTTTAATATTCCCCACGCGCTTCATGCGTTCGATAAGCTCTGTGTGTCGGAACGGATTCATGTATACCAAAAAATCCTGTAAGGGTCGAAGGTAGGTAAAGCGTGGATCAAGAATCCATCCTCGTACTTTTCGCTTTACTGTTTTTGCGCTCTTTCCCCGACCGCGCGTTTCTTCCCGCACAACTGGTCGCGCCTTCACAAGTCCAATCTTCTCAAGCACTTCCATCTCTCGCTCAACCACGCGCGGAGCAACACCTGTGCGGCGAGCGGCCTCAACAACATCGTATGTTGTTGAGGGGTTAAACATATACAAGCGCATCAGACGCACTTTTGCATCGCTTCCAAAGATTTTCTCCAAGATGTCCATATGGGGGCTATTATATAGCATTGCCAAAGAAAAAACACCACCGCGATGGGTGGTGTTTTTTCAAGGTGAGATTTATTTGAGTTCTACCTTTCCGCCTGCAGCTTCGATAGACTTCTTGAGTGCCTCCGCATCCTCCTTCTTCATACCCTCCTTGAGTACTGATGGAGCAGCGTCGACAAGGTCCTTTGCCTCCTTGAGACCAAGACCAAGAGCTTCCTTTACAACCTTGATAACAGCGATCTTCTGAGCGCCACCATCTGTAAGGTGAACGTTTGCAGTAGTCTTCTCTTCTGCAGCACCTGCTGCTGCGCCCGCAGCTGCCGGAGCGGCAACAGCCGCAGCGGAAACTCCGAACTTTGCCTCGAACAACTTTACGAGCTCGTGCAAATCAAGAACTGACATTGACTCGATGCTCTCGACAATGCTCTTGAACTTTGCAGGAACTTCAACAACTTTATTTTCTTCCGACATATTCGTGTGAATTAGTGATAATAATTATGCTTTCTTCTTTGCAATTTCTGAAAGACCGATAACAAAACGCTGGATTGGTGAATTGATGATATTGACGAACTGTGCACGGAGCGTATCGAGAGATGGGATCTGCGCGATAGCTGTCATCGCAACTTTGTCCATATACTTTCCCTCAAACACACCACCGAGAATAGACACGCGATTATCAAACTTCTTTTGGAATGAATAGATTTCGCGAGCAGGAGCGATAACATCCTTTGCATACACGAGAGCAAGCTCTCCCGTAAGCTCAGGCATCGCGCCTTCAATCTGTGCTTCACCAAGCGCCTTTTTTGTAAGCGTCTTTTTCGCAACAGTATACCCTACCTCTTTTGCATGAAGTGCCTTTCGGAGGTCAGTCGTATCATTCATCGGCAAGCCGTGAAAATTTACGAAGACCACAGACCCGGACTCTTTCACAATTGCATTAAGATTTTCTAGGATATCCTTCTTTTTTGCTTTTGATACAGCCATGTGATTGCTCTGATTAAATAAAAAATCGACCAAACAGGGCCGAAGTAGCGTCAAACAGTACGTATACGTACCGCCTGCCTCGATAGGTCTTCTTCACTCATTTCCGAGCGATGCCTATTGTCTATGGCCTTGCACAAAGAAGCATACCAGAAACCTACCATGTGTCAACAACACACGGATAGTTAGCATGTATTATCATCGGCACAGGAGAACTCTTGGAGAGGGTGCGCTTGTGACACATCTTGAGATTGTTCCGACGGCTTAGTGTTGGAATACACACTTGCCGCATAGAGCGCAACACAACTTGCGGCTATAACCACCACAAAACCTATGAAGAATTTGAAGAATGTTTTGTCGAAATATCTGAACATACATACAGTATATCAGACGAATACACAAAACACAGACAACAAAAAACCACCCCAACGGGTGGTTTTTTGTAACCTTCTCAATCGCTTACGCGACCGAGATCACAAGTGGTTTAGTTTCCTACAGAGACAGCACCTGTTCGGTAATCAACCTCTGGGAGCAATACCTGCTGACCAGTAGCATCTGTTGCAGAAGCTGCAAAGTTTACAGAGTACATGTACATTCTGTAACCAATTGAGCTACCTGTAACGTGTCCTGGGTCAAATGATACAGCGAGCTTGAAGCGAGCTGTAGAACCAGCATTGATCTTGATGAAGTTACCGCTTACAGATCCACCGCTTACTCGAGTCAAATCAGCAAGAGCGATTGAACCCGTAGATGTAGAAGTGTAGCTGTTTGGAGCATCCTGGATGATGAAGTTTGCACCAGTGTTGCTCTCAGATGTACCTCGAGTAGCTGAACCAAGCTCGATGTATGCAGGATCCTCGATAGCTGTTACATCAAATGTAACCTCGAAGATTCCAAGATCATCAGTAGCAACGTCAGATACCTTAGTATCAACTGAAGAGTTTGTAGAAACTGTCTTTACAGAGATTCCAGAAGACAAGAACTCAATGTTCGTGCTGTTTGAAGTTCCAGAAACATCTGATACAGCATCACCGTTTTCATCTTCAGCATCGAAGTCTGCAGAATCAACTGTGATTGAAGAGAACTTAGCACCGCTTACAAATCCGCCGTCAACATCGTTGACATCAGCGACAAGTGTAAATGTTACTTCGTCATCCTTGCTGATCATAACATCGTCGTCATCGAGATCCGTGACAACAAGGTCGATAGCAGTATCTGAAGTAGATGCAAATGTATCACCTCCATCGTTAGTATCACCGTCCTGGTTTGCGTCAACTCGAACTGTTCCAACTTCATCGCCATCCATCAAGAGGCGGAAGTCGTTTGCAATTTCAGTAACACCAGCTCCTGTAGATGAAACAGTGATCTTGTCGATTGAGTTGAGTGCGATATCAGAACCTTCTGCTTTCACAGTGAAGCTCAATACCTCAACATCGTTAGTATCACTCTCATCCTTTACGCGAACTGAGTGAGGCTGATTTACATCATCATCACCATCGTTCACTGTAAGCTGTACATCACCAGATGACTGAAGATCATCGAATGAGAACGTCTCAGTAAAGTCTGCATCACCGTTGCCACCAGCATCTGTGTTAGTCAAGATTGCGCCAGTTGCATCGTTGAATCGGATCTGACCGAGAGATACGTCCCAATCCTGGCTAAGGTTATCGCTATCAATATCATTGTTAGCTGTAACTGTAACGTAGAATCGGTCCTTGTTACCATCCTTCACAACAGCACCTGAAACAGGGATGTTGCGAGAGTAAACATCACCACTCTTTGTGAATGAGCTTACATCTGCAGTTCCAACAGTCTTTGAGCCAGACATGACAGACACAGAGTCTACATATCGCTCAAGTCGCTTTGAACCAGAACCAGTGTGCTCAAACTCAACTCGAACTGAGCTGATAGAAACATCTGATCCGTCAGCCTCTACTTCGAAGCCGAGAACCTTCATGTCCTCATCACCCTCCATAACTGTATCTTCGATACCTGAGCTTCGTGAAGTAACAGTGATGTCACCTGCGCCGCCGCTAAGAGTTGAAGAAGAGCCTGAGTTTGAAGAAGAACCTGAATTTGATGATGAACCTGAAGCAGGCATCATTGAAGCAACCTTAGCTGCTGTTACTGAACCGTAGTAACCAGCTGCAGGCGTAATGCCGTTTGCTGCCTGGAAGGCTGCAAGAGCTGCCTGAGTCTGAGCACCAAAGTAACCAGTAGCGCCAGCTGAGACGCCGAAGCCCTTAGAGATCAAGAAATTCTGGAGCTTTGTTACCTCTGCGCCAGAGCTTCCGAGTGTCAAAGGTGCCATCGGAGCAGTACCAGTCATCGATGAAGATGATGAACCACCCTGAAGAGCTGCAATCATCGCCATAAGCTGTGCGATCTGAGCCTCGAGTTCCGCCTGAGTAGCAGCCTTAGCTGAAGGAGCAACAACTCCAAAAGCAGCAACTACCATTGCGAAACCAATGACTCCCGCAAGAACTTTTGCGTTAAATATTTTCGTCATATGTTTTCGAATAATGAACAATCTTTCCTTTAACTATTAATGTATTTTGGAAAGAAAACTATTTTTATAATGCACACAAACATCTAGCCGATATTCTTTATCGACAATAATCAGCATCGATGTAACGCACACTTACCTACACTAACCGCAAGCCTCATATTTTGAATCCGCAGTCCAACAAGTAGACATTGGGCCAAATCGACACAAGGCAAACGGGCTAGGTATTAGAGATTGGTCTGAATTTCTGCCATACAACCATGGTGGGAAAAAGGTCGTTCAGTAAACACTAGAAACGTGTTTGATATTAAATTTTCAACGAACTGATTCGTGTCAGCCTTCTCGTACAAAGACGGATAATCTTGCAATTTATTACAAAGGATTATACGCCTGCGTGTACAAGAATAAATATACCTTTTCCTGAAATAACCTGCAAAATTCAGTGTGGATAACTCCTCCTGCAGGGGCCAACCCGTCAAATCTACTCAAAAATAGGCTAAAAGTCAATTTAGGCGAGGAAGTACTTGCTCCATCGGCGCTCGCCCTCTTTTCGGAGAATACCCAGCTCAACCATTGAAAGAAGTTCTCGTTGGAGGGTTTTTTCGCTACAGTCACTAATAATGGCCGTTACGTCCTTTATCATAATCTCCTTCTTTTTCTTCAGTAAATTGAGAATAAGCGACTGCCGTCGGCTCCTTTTCACCTCAACAACACCTGCCCCCGAATGAGTCTCTTTTGTTGCCTGAGTAGACACCTTTTGTCCTTGAAAACTTATGTCTTTTACATCACGTGCACGGTGTTCTGTGCGCGACAAAGACACCCCAAGCGGACGCGCTGTTGGGAGTATGCCGGTATCCACAGTTGGAGTTTGAACATCAGTTTCCGCAAAAAAAGTATCCGGCAAAACGAAAGATTCGAGTGTTTTTTGTGTGTGTGAAATTGATCCCAAAAGCGCTTCAAATTCCCTCTTGAGAAGTGTTACGTTCATTGTTGAAAAGAGACCCGCGAACAAACCAATATCAAGCAGAGAGACCATCTCTAATATTTCTGTTTTGATTGCCGAGCACAATTCATTTTTCTGCGATGGGAGTGTGTCTTTCAAAGACATTACATTGGACAGTGTAGACAAACCGATCTCACGCAACTGCCAACGAATTGGCTCTTCTTCGGAAAGGAAATCTGTGACAAGGTAGAGTGCCGCTATAATCTTTTCTGTCTTTTTGTACTGAAAGACAAAATTTTTGTCGATAATACCAACCTGCTCCAAAAGGCTTTTATTATCAACATCTTTGCCAGAACCCGTTTCTAGTGGGGGTACCGGACCATATTCGTTTTTGTCTTTTTCCTCCGGCATTGCTTGTCCTTTACTGTCCTTTATTATGTCCTTTAAAATCAAGGACTTTTCGAGTGTTTGCATGTCTATTATAGGTCTGTCCTAGACAAAAGTAAAGCGTCTTTTATGACATTATCGTCTCTTTAAAACTATTTGATACCCCCTGCATAATGATTAACCAATGCAACAAATGTGCATATCTGTATGTGCTAAAATAGAGCCATATTATCTTGGTTACGAGCACAACGTCATGGGCAAAAAAAATATTAAAGAACAACGAACACTGAATCCTTTCAAAAACCTAAAAGAAGAGACCAGGCAAGGTATCGCCGCAGTCGCCCTCTTTGTGCTCGCTATATTTCTCGGTCTTTCCGCAACGCACACAGAAGCAGGTCTCAACAGAGCTGGTATGGTGGGCACGTATACATACAACATCCTTGAGATGCTCTTCGGCTACGGCTACTACCTCCTCCCGATCGTGCTTATCATGCTTGGTGTTTCCCTCCTTCTTTCACTCAAAAAAGAGCTCGCGCTCACGCAGACAATCGGCTCTGTTGTCATGTTTTTCTCTGCCCTTGGCATCATCCAGCTCGCCTTCCCCAACAATGCCGGCGGGTTTATTGGAAATGCCCTTTCATTTCCTCTCGTAAAGCTCTTTGACCTCACCGCTTCCTACATCATTCTCAGTGCACTTCTCCTCATCTCTGTTCTTGTTGTATTTGATACAACACTCAGTGTACGTGCGCTCCCCGCCCTCTTTAAAAAGCTCTTTGCAAAGCGAGAACCAGCTCTCAAAACAGCTCCCGTAGGAGATGTGAAAATCAACATGCCCGATGTCGAAGAAGAGCCTGCGGAAGACATAGAAGAAAAGAAAGAGGCACCAAAAGCATCGCCGATTAAAAAGCTTTTCAAATCCGAAGAAACAGAGGAAGAAACAGACTCAGATTTTGGCTTCCGCCCAATGAACTCTCTCAGTGGAAAGCCTTATACCCCACCACCCCTCTCCCTTCTTGAGCGAGACCGAGGTAAGCCAGGTGTTGGCGACATTAAAGCAAACGCAAATATCATCAAGCGCACGCTCATGAATTTCGGTATAGATGTGGAAATGGATGAGATTTCAATTGGACCATCAGTAACCCGCTATGCGCTCAAACCTGCAGAGGGCGTGAAACTCTCACGCATCGTCGCGCTCCAAAACGACCTCTCCCTTGCCCTTGCGGCACACCCGCTACGTATCGAAGCCCCTATCCCTGGAAAATCGCTTGTTGGTATCGAGATGCCCAACACCACAAAAACAACCGTTGGTTTGGGGACCCTTCTTGCGGCAGAAGAATTCCAGCAATCAGACAAGGCGCTTCTCGTTGGACTCGGTAAGGTCATTTCTGGAAAGTGCCAATTCTCAAATCTTGCGAAAATGCCCCACATGCTCATCGCGGGAGCTACGGGCTCTGGAAAGTCCGTAACGATCCACGCTATCATCACGTCACTGCTCTATAGGAACTCCCCTGAACAGCTCAAATTCATCATGATTGACCCAAAGCGTGTTGAGCTCACACTCTACAACAAAACCCCTCACCTCCTTTCCCCTGTTATCACAGACCCAAAGAAAGCTATCCTTGCGCTCAAGTGGGCAGCAAAAGAAATGGATCGCCGATACGATATTTTACAAAACGAGTCTGTGCGAGACATTGATTCCTACCACAAAAACGTACTCGAGCCGATACTCCAGAAAATTCGTGATGGTAAGGGTCCAAAAAATGACGACGGTACAGACAAGATGCCTGAGATGATGCCATATATTGTGGTTATTATCGATGAGCTTGCAGATATTATGCAAACATACCCACGTGAGCTTGAGGCATCTATCGTACGCCTTGCTCAAATGAGCCGTGCTGTCGGTATTCACCTTATGCTTTCCACCCAGCGCCCATCGGTCAACGTTATTACCGGCCTCATTAAGGCAAACATCCCTGCTCGTATCGCCCTTCAGGTTGCATCTCAAATAGACTCACGCACTATCCTCGATAGCGCCGGCGCCGAGAAACTCCTCGGAGCTGGAGATATGCTATACCTCTCTGGAGAAATGTCTAAGCCACAACGTATCCAGTCTGCGTTTATTAGCGAAGCTGAGGTAAAGAGTGTCGTAAAATATCTCACCGACCAGTTTAGAGATGAAATACCTCAAGAAGTTGATTTCGGCGCTCAGCAGGGCAAAAATGCCCTCTTTGAGTCTGGTATTGGGGATGATGGTGGTGACGAAGACGACCTCTACGAAGAAGCTCGGGAGATTGTCATCCAAGCTGGAAAAGCATCGACCTCATTCCTTCAGCGCAAACTTCGTATCGGCTACGCCCGCGCGGCGCGCCTCATCGACATGCTCGAAGAGCGAGGCGTGGTCAGCCCTGGCTCAGGAGCAAAGCCTCGCGACGTTATTGGCGCAGCACCAGGAGCTGGGGATGGTGAGCCAATAGACGAGCAGATGTAAATGATATACTTGAAGCACCTAGGGGGACCATGAAGAATCTAAAAAACACACTAAAAATATCATCTATCGTTGTATCCCTGCTTTTTATTGGTGGATACTCTGCCTACGAGTTCCACAATGTACTCCTCGGCCCCACCCTCACTATCTATGAGCCGAGCGACGGAGCGACAATCGAACATCCGCTTATTGAAGTAAAGGGTCAGGCAAAGAACGTATCGAGGATCAGTGTTAATGATAGAGAAATTACCGTAGACGAAGCTGGGCTTTTTACCGACAAAGTAGTTCTCTTCCCTGGCTACAACGTTATCAAGCTTTCAGTGTCAGACAAATTTGGCAGACGCACCGAGAAACAGCTTGAGCTTGTTCTTTCCCAACATGAATCTCTTGTGTCAACGAAATCGCAGGAATTAAATTAATACACGTATGGCAAAAAAACAGACAACACCAAAAGAAAACAACATGCAGATTGAGGACGCGCTTCGAGCAATCAAGACGAAGTTCGGCGATGAATCTATTATGAAGCTCGGCGAGAAACCACGCGTTCACATCGACGCGATCCCAACAGGCTCTATCGGCCTCGATGCTGCGCTTGGCGTCGGCGGTCTTCCCCGCGGAAGAATCATCGAGATTTTTGGTCCTGAATCATCGGGTAAAACAACTCTTTCACTTCACGTCATTGCAGAGGCGCAAAAGAAAGGTGGTATTTGCGCATTCATCGATGCGGAACACGCGATGGACCCTGAATACACAAAAAAGCTCGGTGTAAATATCGAAGAGCTGCTCATCTCTCAACCAGACACTGGCGAACAAGCTCTTGAGATTGCAGAGAGTCTTGTGCGTTCTGGAAAAATCGACGTTGTCGTTATCGACTCTGTCGCCGCGCTTACACCAAAAGATGAAATTGAGGGAGATATGGGCGCACACCATGTAGGAAAGCAGGCTCGTCTCATGTCCCAAGCCCTTCGCAAGCTCACGGCAATCGTCGCGAAGAGTAAAACAATTGTCATCTTCATCAACCAAATCCGCATGCAGATTGGTGTCATGTTTGGAAATCCAGAAACAACACCAGGTGGTAAGGCACTGAAGTTTTACACATCAGTACGCATCGACATCCGTCGTATCGCGCAAATCAAAAAAGGTGAAGAAGTGATGGGTTCTCGTATACGCGCTAAAGTCGTGAAAAACAAAGTCGCTGCCCCATTCCGCCAGACAGAGTTTGACCTCATGTACAACGAAGGTATCTCCAAAGAAGGTGAACTCATCGCCCTTGGAGAAAAATATGGATTGATTCAAAAAAGCGGATCAAGCTATGCGTTTGGCGAAGAAAAGCTCGGCCGTGGCTATGATGCGACGCGACAATTCCTCAAAGAAAACCCTAAAATCTCCGACACAATCCTTAAAGAAGTGCGCGCCAAGCTCTCTGAGGAGCTCTAGGGACACCCTTCTCCTCTCTCTCGACTTTTTACCAGTCTTACGATAGACTCACCGTATTATGTTGGAATATAACGAAGTAGTAGAGCGCAAATATATCGTGTACGAAGGCGCTCCGTACGAAGTCATTCATTCACACGTGTTTCGCAAACAGCAGCGCAAACCTGTTAATGCAGTGAAAATGAAGAACCTTATCACCGGCAAAGTTGCCGAAGTATCTTTCCACGTCTCAGATAAAGTCGAGGAAGCAGACATGTCGAGTCGCGATATTAAGTACTTGTACGCAAACCGTGGCGAATACTGGTTTTGTGAGGCAAACGACCCAAGTAAGCGCTTTACGTTAAGCGAGGCGGTCCTTGGTAACGGCATGCAGTTTCTCAAGCAAAACTCTATCGTTAGCGCACTCATCTTTGACGAAAAGATTATTGGTATCAAAATCCCGATTAAAGTCGACCTTAAAGTAATCGAGGCCTTCCCTGCTGTCAAAGGCGACACCGCACGCGGCGGAAGCAAGCAGGTAAAGGTTGAGACTGGCGCTACAGTTACCGTACCAATGTTCGTCAAAGAAGGAGATATTCTACGCATCAATACAGAAACGGGAGAGTATACCGATCGACTCAACGCATAAGCAACAAAAAACGCCCCTCGGGGCGTTTTTTGTGTCTGTATTACCGAGCGACAAACGGGAGGAGGCCCATGAATCGAGCGCGCTTTACAGCGAGTGCAAGCTGGCGCTGGTGTCCTGAAGACACACCTGTCCGCTTCTTGGACAAAATGCGTCCGTGCGGATTGAGGAATTTCTTCAAGATGTCGACATCTTTGTAGTCGATGTACTTGATGTTATTTTGAGTGAAAAAACACTGTTTCTGCATGGTAATGATAATTAAAATGGAATATCGTCTGGATTAATTTCTTCTGATGGATACTCGATAGTATCGAGCGCTTCCTTTGGGGCGTCCTCGGCTTTTGAGCCAGATGCCGCTGGAGCACCTCCCTCTCGGCGAGGACCAAACTGGATCCTGTCAGCGACAATCTCCGTTCGGTATTTCTTGGTGCCATCCTGAGCGTCCCAGCTTCGAGTCTGCATGCGACCCTCAACAAGCACCGAGCTTCCCTTTTTCAAATACTGACCAACCGTCTCTGCCTGGCGACCGAAGACCACAACGTTGTGATAATCGGTATTCTCTTGCTTTGCACCATTCTTGTCTTTCCAGACTCGATTTGTTGCAACACTAAGGCTTGCTACCTGGATTCCCGACGGGAGTGAGCGAAGCTCGGGATCTCTCGTCAAATTTCCTATAATAAGCGCTTTATTGAGGTACATATTAGTTGGTTACAAGAGCCTCTATGCTTTTATCAATTTCCTCTTCCTGTCCAGGAACCTTTGCCGTCTCTCCCTCATCCTTCTTGGCATCTCGGGCAACAAGCTTGTTTCCAATAAGAGTACTTTCTCGGACAGTCTTGATGAAGAGTGCTCGGAGCATTTCATCAAGGGCTTCGACTGATTTCTTAATCGAAGCGAGGTGCGCAGATTCCGCTTCAAACTTAACCCAGCCAAAGTACGCATGGTCAAACATGTGTCGCTTTGTCTTGATCATCTTTGGCATTTCATACGCAAGTGCACGCATCTTTGGAAGCTCTTCCGCGATAACGACGCCACCCTGAGCGGTGATAGCCGAATGAATGGTACCCACAACCTCAGCAAGCCGCTCTTCCGGCATTGTTGAGAGCAATAGATAACCCACCTCGTAGACCACGAGAGGCTCTTTTAGTTCATGGTTCACAACTTTTTCTGCTGTAGACATGTAACGCAGGTTATCATATGTGCCCTGTTATTGCAACATGGGAAGGCTCAAAAACCTATAAAGAAGGGTTAAAGTCAAAAACACGAAAAGCATTGGAACAAAGGGCTTTTTTGACCATTTCAGGGTCCTCCCCACGTATTTCAGCGATTTTTTGGACTACCTCACGCACATAGAGGGGCTCATTTCGTTTCCCTCGATAAGGCGCAGGGGCAACATATGGGGCGTCGGTTTCTGCTATAAGCATCTCTAGGGGCGTGTTTTTAACGACCTCATCGTAGTCCCGGGCAAAGGTAATAACCCCCGTAAAAGAGAGCGTGAAGCCAATCGAGAGAAACCATTGCGCCTCCTGCCATGTACCCGCAAAAAAATGGACATCTCCCCTTGCCTTCGGGTAGCGCTTTAGTATCTCGTATGCGTCTGCGTATGCGCCCTCACCACGAATGTGTAATATGAGCGGCTTGTTGAGTTCACACGCAAGTTGTATCTGTTCTTCAAAAACTTTCTTTTGAAGATCGGCGCCCGCCTTGTCTGCTCTGAAATAATCGAGGCCACACTCTCCAATGGCAACAACACGCGGGTGTTGAGCCAAGCGCTTGTATGTCTCCCGATCAAACACTTCCCCAACCTCGCTACTGTATGACGGACCCGTATATACCGGATGAAGGCCAACTGAAGCGTACACGCCTTTATCGTATGCTTGAGCAAGCTCGCATGCAGATGCTGATGTTTCTTTATCAACACCAACCTGTATCATCCACACCCCTGCATCAAGGGCGCGACGCATTACCTCGTCTTTGTCTGACGCATACTCATCAAAATGCACATGGGCATGGATATCAAAAAAATCTGGCATATTATTCCCCAGCAAACTTATCGTGCTCAAGATCGTTGATAAACTCCATGATAACTGCGGCGATTGGTACCGAGAGAAGAAGGCCGAGGAAGCCCCCAAGCTGTGCTCCAGCGACAAGGGCAAGGATAACAATAATCGGTGGCACGCCCACAACCTTCTTTACCACAAGCGGATAAATGAGCTGGTTTTCAAACTGCTGAACCACAAGATAAAAACCGGTTACCAACAGTGCCATCGTCAAACCACCATCAACAAAGCTCACCAAGACTCCTGGAGTAGCGGCGATAATCGGGCCAAACAACGGAATAAGCTCACAGATACCAGCAAGTACCGCAAGTAAAAGTGCGTGTGGTACACCAAGGAGCGCGAGGCCGAGATATACGAGTACCGCAACAATAACACCGAGCAACAATTGCCCCTGCATCCAAAGACCGATTTTTATCTCCGCCCTTCTCCAGAGGTCGATAACATACGCTTCATGTTTGCGTGGTGTAATAATCTTGAGAAACTTACCCACACCATTTTCCTGTACTGCAAGATAAAATGACAACACGATAATGAGCGCGAAGCTCAGGAGACTACCGAACGCGACACTCACCGCGTTCCAGAAACCACCCGAAAGATTCGCGATAACAAGCGTTGCTTTGTCGGCAAAAGTTTCAAGAGAAAGATTGGTAGAGATGGTACGCAACAGTGGCTCAGACTGAAGAAACGAACTCTCCTGAATCGACTGCGAACTTTTATGAATGTATTCGGGAAGCGCCGAGATAAACTGTGAACTCTCAGCGAGCAACGGCAACACGAGAAAATAAAACGCACCCGTAAGCAACACGGCGACCGATACGTAGATAGTAATAACCGACGGCAATCGTGGAAGACGGCGCGCCATACACCACCGTGTAATCGGCTCAACAGACGACGCTACCACTATCGCCGCGACAATCACAAGTAAGAGGTCGCGCAAAATAAAGAGTACTGCAAACAACAGGGTGACAACGATAACCTTAATAATACTGCCGGTTGCTATATGTATGGTGATATCGTTGTCGTGTGTTTTCATGTGTGTTATTGACGCTGTGCGTGTGATCGAATATATGCGGAAAGTTCTGCGATAGCGACACGCTCTTGTGTTCCCGTGTCGCGATTTCGTACTGTTACCATATCAGTACATGCCTCATCCCCCTTGCCGATAGTATCAAAGTCTATCGTGACACAATATGGTGTACCAATTTCATCTTGTCTGCGATATCGTTTGCCAATATTTCCATTATCATCAAAGACGACGCCATCAAACTCTTCCGCGAGGCGGGCATACACCTCACGCGCCTTTTCAACAAGGTCTGGTTTGTTTTTAAGGAGTGGAAAAACCGCTATCTTTACCGGCGCAACAGAAAAAGCGAGCTTCAACAGTGTGCGCGGTTCATCGCCAAGCGTATCTTCCGTGTACGCATTCGCCAAGAGTGCGAGCACGATGCGGTCGAGTCCAAACGATGGCTCGATAACATGTGGGATAAAACGCTCTTTGCGTTCATCGTCAAAGTAAGACAGGTCTGCACCACTCGCCTCTGCGTGTCGAGACAAATCAAAATCGGTGCGATACGCCAAACCACAGAGTTCTTTTGTACCAAAAGGAAATTCAAATTCAAAATCAATCGTACGTTTTGAGTAATGGGCGCGATCGCCATCGGCAACCTCAATCTCATGCACGCGTGATGCCGGAATACCCAAGGAAGTAATCCATGCCTTCATTTCCTCACGAAGCGCCTCAAAGTGTGTCTGCCATTCTCGCTCGTGGGTAAAATACTCAATTTCCATCTGTTCGAATTCTCGGGTGCGGAAAATAAAATCTCGGGGAGCGATTTCATTTCGAAACGCCTTTCCAATTTGGCAGATACCAAACGGCATTTTGGGGTGAAACGAATCGAGAACATTTTTGAAATTCACAAAAATACCTTGCGCCGTTTCTGGTCGAAGATACGAGACCGATGACTCGTCTTGTGTTGCGCCCACATTAGTCTTAAACATCATATTAAACTGACGCTCTTCACCAAGGGCACCTCCACACTCCGGACATCGTGTGGCGTCGGAAAGCTGGTCGGCTCGAAAACGGCGCTTACATTTTGTACATTCAACAAGCGGGTCAGAAAAACCACCAACATGACCGCTCGTTTCCCATACGCGCTGGTTCATCAAAAGTGCAGCATCAAGGCCAAACATATCCGGACGACGTGATACAAAGCGCTTCCACCACGACTGCTTGATGTTGTTTTTAAGCGCAACACCAAGAGGGCCGTAATCCCACGTACCCGCAAGACCTCCATAGATTTCTGAACCTTGGTAGATAAAACCGCGACGCTTTGCAAGCGACACAAGTTTTTCCATACTATCTGTTCGTTCTGTGTTCATATACATTTCTCTACTGTACTACTATCTCGTCCCCAGCATCAAATGTTGGATCTGTGGTAATAAGTGTTGTAATTGGTAATTTCTCAATGAGTACTTGTTTTCCGGTAAAGCGATCCGTACCCTTAAGCTTCACACTATTGACCAATGGCGGTGCCGTACCTACTTGGTTGACACTCGGAATAAGTGACACCTGAAACGCCGCTTCTCGAGGTGATGTACCAAAGCCGGTACCAGCCTTTATCTCCCCTGGCTCCCACGTTACTGTATTGTTACCCGAATCATAGGATAATTTTTCTGACGCCGGTACTTTTACATTTTCCCACGAGACATATGGCGGAAGTGTAGCGGACACTGAGACATCGCGCAAATCATTAAGCGCGTTACTTATCGTCCACAAGACGGTGTATGTCGTTTCCTTGTCTGCCCGAGGAGGCAACTGCCCGCGGTTATCTATCGGGCCGATAGAATATACCGCACGCGGATTAAACACGGTTTCGCTCGCAATTTTTACCGTTCGAGAAAATGAATACGATATCGGCTGCGGCGCCTCGGTATCTGAAAGTCGCGTACCCTTCATCGCGACCGTAAGCGTCACCTGAGGCTCGCGCCACGCGTTAAGAATCTGTGATGTGGCCGGTAACATACCAAAGCTAAATGAGAACGAACCATTCTTCCCTGGAGCAATATCCCCGAGCACACTGTCTGAGCGCTTGTCCCACACGATCGCACTATTGAGTGACTGATAGAAACCAGACGCCCCCTCTGAAACACGATTGCGGTCGAGAGCGTTTCCTGAAAGCGTAACCGTGACACTCACATCACGCAACGTTGATGACACGTTGTTTATCCACGAAAGATTACCTTGCACCATACTGCCCAGTGACGCAACAAAATCTTTTGACGTGTCGCCATTGAGAGCGAGATCCATTCCAAAAAATGGTTTGCGGATTACCAAACTACTTGCTGTTGAGACAAATGCAACATCAATTGTTTTTTCATCATATTGCGTGTGTGTACCCGCGCTAAACCTGAATGTTTTTTCTTCATCATTCTGCCCCTCCATCACGCCACGTATCTGTATTACCCGCTTCTCTTTTGGACTCAGGTCACCAATATTCCATATATTGTTATCAAACGCAGGTTTTGGATTCGCATCGGTAAATGAAAAACCAAACGGATACTGTGTTTTGACAAGCATATTTTCCATAAGCGTTGCGGAGTTGGATGTGACGGTGATTGTCATCGTCATCGGCTGACCACTGTTTACTTCTTTAGGAAAATCAACAGCAAACAAAACTGGTGAAGATTTTATCGCGATATCATACACTTTCTCTTTAGAAAACGTCGCGGTCGAACCCTGCGCCTTGTAATCGAGTGAGATAGTGATCTTCTTTATCTCATCTTTTTCTCCATAGAGTACGGCTTTAAGTGTTTTAACCACACTTTGCCCTGGCGCTATCTGACCAACATTTTCTTGTTGGCGCACAAGCTCGGACGTCATATCTGAGGGATTGCGAGTACCCACGGGATACTCGACCATCATATGAGCATCTTCGAGTGTTACGTTGTTTTTGTTGGTAATAGATACCTCAAGCGCAAGCTCCTGACCACCGTCCGTTGCAACAGGGCCCTGCACAGAAATATCGACATTTTGAGAAGACACGGCGTTGAAACCACCGAACGTCATATACAAAAAGGTCGCAATAGCGAGCACAAAAAAAATCAGTGAGCCAATAAAAAACTTCTTAAAGAATGTACCCTGTTTTTCTAGACCGCCGTAATCCTCCGTAAGAACCTTTGCGAGTGAATCCCCTGTCTTCCAGTCTTGAGGCACGTTGTAGTCCGGGGTTGTAAATGAACCTCGTTTTTGCTCAGGAGTTTGTGGCGCGTTTCGAGAATAAAGTTCGCGCTCCCGGCGCTCTATATTGTCTTCGCCTTTGTTGAGTGCCATACACAGGATAGTATAACACAGCACACTTACAGCTGACTCTCCCTCAGTGCGTCGTTTACAGCCTTAAGTGCTTCTGCGTACACGGACACAAACGCCTGCAAACGAGCAGTGTCCCACGTGGCATGTTCGACAAACGGCGCGAGTGTCGGTGTTGGTTTTACATAGCCAAGATTGTGCACGATACGAAGCACAAGCATACATTCTGCCTTACGCAATTCATCAAAAGAAAGTGGTGTATCTGTAATAAAAGAAATCCCTTCGTGCACAATATCAAAGAGTGCTTCATTTCTCTCTTCCCCAGCAACAAGCTTTTTGAGCAACCCAAACACATGTGCACACACCCGCATAGCATCTGGCTTGTCCGCGCATTCATGCCAGAAATTTTTATGCGGGACCGCATTTGTAATTTTCCATTCATGTTTACCACGAACCAGCGAAACTGACGAGAGACAAAACTCCTGCAAGCCATAACGGAGTTTTGATTTCACGTCTCGCACAGAGCGAGCGCTTGCGCCAACGAGTCCGAGATCGCGCGTCAGCACACGCACAAACATATTGGACTCACCATACGGTACCAAGCCCACTACAAATCCTTCTGTCGTATAAATATGGTGTGCCATTAGGACAACGTCTCTACTGCAAGCACAAACGAGATACCGTCGATAGTCATCGCTTCAGCAGATACGGACGCGTCAAACACAATCTCCGCGACGCGTGCGGTTTTTGCAATATCATCTCGAAAGCGCTCAATTACCTCTCGCCCTGAAGTGTCTGTATGTACCAAGAGACGAATTGTATCTGTAGGCGTCAGCGATGCTTGTTTGCGCAAATCTTGGACGATACGTAGAAGCTCACGATATTGCCCTTCTGTCCGAAGCTCAGGTGTAACTGTCGTATCGAGAGCAACCGGCTCAGTGAGAGCGCTGTCGAAGCGCACCTCTTTGACATTAAGCTCGTCAGCAATGAGAGCAACGAGGTCGTCGCGACCAGTGAGGCGCGCGCTCTTCACGGTGAGAGAGGTCAGAGGTTGGCGCACCTTAATGCCAGCTTTGTTGCGTAGCTCGAGACCCGCGCTGACGAGCGCGCGCACCTCCTGCATATCATCGAGAATGACGGTATCGCCAAGCGGCCGCAAACCAATTTCAGGCCACTCTTCCAAGTGTACACTTTCACACGCATCAGACATTCCCACAGACATCTTCTGATACAACCCTTCAGCAAAAAATGGTGTAAACGGCGCCATATACTTTGAAAGTTGCAACAACACAAACCGTGTCGTGCCCAATGCGCGTTCCCTATCCTGTACATCATCAGACTTAAAGCGGTCGCGCGAACGGCGAATATACCACGTTGAAAAATCTCCAACAAAATCCCTGATACCGCGACCAGCCGTAAAGAGGTCGTACGTATCGAGAGCACGAGTTCCCATTTCAATCGTCTGGTGAAGGCGCGCCACAATCCATCGGTCAAGCACGTGTGGGCTATCAGACATCGGAGTGACGCCACCATCAAGGGCATACATGTCATAAAACGACACGATGTTGTTGATGAGATTAAAGACCTTCTTCACAACTTCATCAACAGTCTTCTCGTCAAAGAGTTTTGCATCACCCGGCTGATTGACCGTATACATCCACAGGCGCAATGCATCAACTCCGTACTTATCCATCATGAGCCACGGGTCGATAACATTACCAAGCGACTTCGACATTTTCTTTCCCTGCGCGTCGAGAATATGCGTGAGACAGATTACGTTTTTATACGCAGTTCCCTTGCCCATAAGCACGCCAACCGCAGAGAGTGTATAAAACCACCCACGCGTCTGGTCGACCGCTTCACAAATATAGTCTGCGGGAAAACGGAACACATCTCGGCGGTCTGCACGAAGCGTGTCTTCATGCAATGCATCTTTTTGCGCAAATGGATAATGCACCTGCGCAAACGGCATCGCGCCAGAATCAAACCACACATCAAGTACTTCTCTAACACGCGTCAGCGCATTCCCCTCTTCATCACGAAGTTCTACAGTATCAATAAACGGTCGGTGTATATCGATTTCATATGACGCATTGTGTGGCAAGTCACGCCAATCGATATCGCGTGCTTCAGCATTCAAAAACGGATCATCGAGATAATGCTTCATGATTTCTTGCACAGAAAATCCTCGCGCAGAAAGCGCAATCATATTAAGCGGACCACCATGACCAACAATCATAATATTCTTCCCCTCATATTTCGAGTTGATGTCATACATGCACGCAACAACTCGTTCGCGCATATCATTCCAACTTTCAACACCTGCCTCAGCATCACTGCGATGAGCAAACCTCTCAGCAAACGATGGGAAAGTATTCATATACTCAGTCCATGTTTTTCCATTCCATGCCCCAAGGCGCAATTCACCCAAACGCTCATCCTCAATAATTTCTCCTTTGAAACCAATCTCCTGCGCAATAATCTGAGCAGTTTCCTTGGTACGCTCAAATGGCGATGTGATAATCACATCAATGCGTCCATGTTTGCTTAAAATAACCTCGCCAGCTTTTTGCGCCTGCTCACGGCCAACCGCAGTGAGTGGATTTTTTTCTTGTGGATCACAGCTCACCGTGTCATTCACATTTGATTCTGCTTCGCCGTGACGCACCAGCGTAAACGTATTGCGCGCAGGAATATAGTGCTTCAATTCCGCGACAGAACCGATGACCTTGAGCTCGCCTTTGCTATTTGTCCAAAATGGTAGCGGCGTACCCCAGTATCGTTCTCGAGAAATTGCCCAATCTTTTATATCGCGTAGCCACTCACCCATACGGCCGTCTTTGATATGTGCCGGTTCCCAGTGTACTTTTTCATTCTCACCCACGAGCTCATCGCGCAGTGCAGACATGCGGATATACCACGAGTCGCGCGCGTAGTAGATAAGCGGTGTTTTACATCGCCAACAATGCGGATAGCTGTGCGCGTATTTTTCTTTCTTAAACAGAAAACCACGACCCGCCAAATCTTTTATAATATCTATCGCTACAGCATCCTCCCCTTTTTCATCTTTCTCTTTTACGAATCTGCCGGAGAGAAAATCCATGTCGTCTATAAAATGCCCGTCTTCTTTTACGAGATGGAATTTTGGCAGACCAACTTCTGTACCGAGTGCGAAATCATCCTGACCGTACATGACGGCAGTGTGCACAATGCCCGTACCGTCTTCTGTCGTTACAAAATCGGCCGGATACACTTTGTACGCACGAGCAAACGCTTCGGCGTCTTTATCGCCAAACTTTTGTGAGAGATATGGGTAGAGAGGTTCATATTCGAGGCCGATAATTTCGTCGACGCTAATTTTTTCAAAAGAAACATGACAAATCTTTACATCCTTTTTCTTAAAATTTTCTCCGTTCAAATCATAAAACTTCTGTGAACAAATGATTTTTTCTGTTTTATCTCCATCGGAATCAACCCACGCTATATTTACTTTTACATAAGCAACATCATCTCCAACCGCCAATCCGACATTCCCTGGCAATGTCCACGGCGTTGTTGTCCATGCAAGCAGATAGGTATTCTCCTGCCCTTTCACCTTAAACTTCACATACACCGACAAGTCCTTCACATCCTCATACCCCTGCGCGAGTTCGTGCGAAGAAAGCGCTGTGCCACATCGCGGACACCATGGCAAAACTTTGTAGTCTTTGTAGAGAAGCGGCTTACCATCAACTTTCTTTTCTGAAACAGTCTTCAGAATATTCCACACAGACTCCATGTACGTTTTTTCGTACGTAATGTATGGATGCTCTTGGTCGACCCAATAGCCGATGCGATCAGTAAATTTTGTCCAGAGGTCGATCTGCTCCCAGACATTTTCACGACACTGCTGGTTGAATTGCTCAACGCCGTATGCCTCAATTTCTTTTTTCGATGTAAGGCCGAGTTTTTTCTCCACCTGAAGCTCTACGGGAAGACCGTGCGTATCCCACCCCGCCTTTCTATCAACACGAAAACCGCGCATTGTTTTGTATCGCGGGATAGCATCTTTGAAGACGCGGGCAATGAGATGGTGAATACCCGGCTTTGCATTTGCCGTTGGCGGACCTTCAAAAAAGACAAAATCTCCCGCCGTTGGCTCTTTGGCAAGGGTTTTTTTGAAAATATTGTGCTCCTTCCAAAACGCAAGAATTGCCTCTTCGTTGTGAGCAACATCACTCTTCTGCTCTTTCATATATGCAAAATACTAGCATTTTCGGGGGTTTTTACAAAAAGAAGCCCCGCTTGTGCGAGGCCTTCCGTCTTGATGTTGTTAGCGGTTGTTCTTCGGACCTCTTTCCAAATGCTTATCAACCTTACAGACGACAGGACAGAGGAGTGCCGTGATAACCAGCACGGCTATGCCGATGATGTGCTTTGCTGTGAACGTGACAGTCAGGACGGGCTGATTCCAGTCTCCACCAATCATGACGATTCTCCCAAATTGCTTTATTAGAGAGAGTCCGTGCACCATACACAGACCCAATGTAACTTATTCCTAAAAAAACCATATTCCCAAAATGCTAGTGTGTCAACATCATACACGTATACCGGCACAACTTTATTTCTTCTTGATTGTTACGCTATTCCTCGGGGATACACTGTAACGCGATGCACAAGGATTTTGATGGGTGGAATACAAGAAAGAAACAAGCTCACGCACACGAAGGGTATATGCCTTTATTCTATGAACGCGAGATCCGATGGTGTCGCCTTGGAGTAAATATCGGATTTGAACAGGATGGAACGGGAAGCGCACATTCACGTCCAGTACTCATCCTTAAGGGATTCAGTCGACGAGTGTGTCTTGTTGTTCCTCTTACAACATCACCAAAACGTAACCCGTATCATGTCCCCATGGGGAATGTTGGTGGCAAGAATGCATATGCCATTATCTCCCAACTACGATTGATAGACACGCGACGACTAGATCAACACATAGGAGTTGCTGATAAAAGCACATTTGATCACATACGAAAAACCATCAAAGCAATGCTCTGATGGTTTTTCTTGTTCTCCCTCTTTCGAGGGCCGGGCCGAAGCCATTTGTACTTTCAGTGTATCCGACCAGAAACAGTAAGTCAAACATCACTTAGCTTTACCACTCCACATCTACCGCCTCAAACGTAGCCACTTCTTCCCCACTACCCGAAAAAGAACACACTGCCTTAAATCGTTTGCCATTGAGAGCATCTTTGAGCCAATGCTTGTCATCAGCCCACATCTGGTCGAGCGGAATATCTGAAATCTTGTACCACTGCGGGCGCATCTCCTCACTTTCTACCGGATCGCCACTCCATGTGTGCACAAAAAATACATGAACATACATGTCCCACCCCTCTTTGTCTGGAAACCGAAAATCAATCTCCGCGACTTTTTCCAAATCTGTTTCTGCTATATCGACGCCGATTTCTTCTTGTGCTTCGCGAACAGTAGCCTGCTCGACCGTCTCTCCCTCCTGTACTTTTCCGCCGACACCGTTCCACTTCCCCTCACCAAAACCACGCTTCTTCATCGCAAGCAGGATCTCGTCCCCTCTTCGTAAAAAACACACGTTGGCTATTTTCATGTATAGAGTTTACATCCTCTCAGGCGCACGAATACCAAGAAGCCACAGACCGTTTTTCATGACTGATGCGAACGCAGAGGTAAGAGCAACACGGTACGGAGATACGGGATTGTCTTTTGCGACGATTGGCGTGTTTGCATAATACGCGTTGAAACAGCCGGCAAGAGCCGTGAGATATGTCACGATAAGTTGTGGCGCGAATTCTTTTTCCGCACGCATCACAACGTCTGGGAATTGCGCGAGTAGTTTTTCAAGTTCACCAGGAACATCTTGTGCTTCTTTAGAAATTTTCGCTGGCGGAGCGATCCCTTCTTCCTGCGCCTTGCGGAGCACTGCGCGAGCACGTGCGTGTGAGTATTGCAGATACGGGCCAGAGTCGCCTTCAAACGACACGGATGATTTCATATCAAAGATAATGTCTTTGCCTGGAGACTGGCGCAACACTGAATACTTTATGGCACCCACCGCAACATCTGTTGCAACAGATTCTTTTTCCGTAGTAGAAAGATCACGGTCTGCGATTTTCTCGTGCACAAGCGCTTCGACGTCGGCAATAAGTGACTCGCCGGTAATGACATTTCCCTTTCGAGATGACATTTTACCCTCAGCAAAACGAAGCATACCGTGGCCGATATGACGCGTCTTGTTGGCGATCGACGCATCGGCAAACTCAAGCACCTTGAGCACAACCTTGAAATGGTCGTTCTGTTCACTTGCGGTGATAATGACAGAGAGATCGAAGTGTTCTCGATCAAACTTCATTTTGTTTACACCAAGCTCTTTTGCTTCATATGTTGGCAGGCCAGCAGAAGTAACAAAAACGCGCGTATGTAAACCATACTGCTCCCCCTTAAACACCACAGCACCCTCACTCTTTTCCAAAATACCGCGCGCAAGCAAGTCTTCTACAATAAACATGCCCCGTGGCGCGGATTCAGATTCGTAGAAATAGTAATCGAACGTCGTGCCAAGCTTCGCGTAGATTTCTTCAAAATGCTCAAGGCTCGCTTTTCTGCCCCAGTCGTAGAGTTCGACTACTTTCGGATCAGACTTTTCGTAAATAACTTTGTTGAGCGCATCGATTTCTTTTTTCGCGCTTTCGTCATCCTCATACGCGTTTGAGCCGTGCACATATGCACGACCAAGAAATTCTGTTTTCTTTGCAAGATGTTCTTTTGCGTGTGGCATTTCGCCCGAGAGCTCCTGCATACCCCAAATAGCTTTTGCTACATGCGGGCCGACATCGCCCTGATAGTTTGCGCGCTTCACCGATGCGCCACTCCACGCAGTAATGCGAGAAAGCGCTTCACCGATAGCGTTGCTCATGAGGTGGCCGATATGAAATTGCTTAAACGGATTCGGGTCGGTGTATTCCATAATCACCCGCTCGCCTTCGCGAAGCGTGTTTTTGCCGTAGGAATCCGGCATCGCATGTATTGCAAAAATCATGTCAGCAAAAAATGCCGGCGAGAGTTTGATATTTACGAAACGGCCTGTAGCACTAACGCTCTCTATATATTGATGTGTGCCAGCTATGGGAGTAGAAAAACGTGTGAGGTCGATAGACGGATCACGCACGAAAAATGCATAGTCGCCATGTGAAATATCTTTCGGGCGCGCAAGCGAAATGTCCTCGGCCACAAAACCATGCACCACCAATTCTTTTTTTATTATTTCCTGAATATCTTTCATGTAAAATTTCTCCGTCGCTATTTTCCCGTACTACCAAAACCACCTGTACCACGCACTGTATCTGAGAGCTCGTCTACCTCCTCGACGCGCACATCCTCCTTTTTCTGGATAACCATCTGGGCAACTTTATGCCTCTTTTCAAAGGTATACGGCTCGGACGATAAATTTATCATACCAACGAGAACCTCGCCACGATAGCCACTATCCACCACCCCACCGAGTGTCTTGAGGCGGTTTTTTATAGCAAGCCCGCTTTTGTCCCAAATAAGACCGACATAGCCGTCTGGAATTTCCATGGCAACACCCGTCGGCACGGCAACGTTTTGCCCCGGGGCAACCGTCGTTGTTTCGGCAGCATACAAATCAAGCCCCGCATCCCCTGGATGTGCATAGCTTGGCATCGTACTGTCTGGGCGTAATTTTTTTATACGTAATGAAAGTGGCATATTCTTATGCTTTTTTCTTCTTCAGACGAAGATGCTTACTCACGATAGTATACACCTGTTCGTGTACCTGCTCCGGCAACATACACACCATTCCGTCACAGCACTGCACCTTCTCCCAATTCTTATGTGTCTTCTGTAAGCTAAGCGCGCTCTCGCGTGAGTGTTTTAGGTGAAGCAAGTTGTCCTCAGCCACATCCTTACGCCCACCCTTGAGATATGTTTTCTTGCGTTGGGCGACTTTTTTCTGAAGCCACGCACGACTCACCTCAAACGGAACATCGAGATATATGACAAGGTCTGGTCGAGGTGTCTTAAACGCTCCATGCTCCATTTCATCGAGGTATTCGAGAAATTCTTTTCGCTCTTTTGGATTAGCGATTTTTCCTCCTTGATGAATCTGGTTTGCACTCACGTATCTGTCGGCAATCACTGTGTAGCCTGCATCAAGCCACGCCCGTATCTGTGCGCTTGATTCAAAACGATCGGCCGCATAGAGCACTGATGCAACACGTGGATCCATGGCAATAAAATCTCCGTAGATACCGGAAAGATACTTTCCAATAAGCGCGCCGAAAAAATTGTCCTGATATCGCGGAAAGTCTATTGTCTTTACCTTGATTTTCTCTTTAGTGAGGCGCTGTTTAAGGAGTGCCACCTGTGTTGCCTTCCCCGATCCGTCGATACCGTCGATGACAATGAGTTTTCCTTTTGTTGCCATATATGCGTTATTTTTTTCTTAATATCTGATCAATCTTTTCTGCGATACGTTTGAAATCTTTTTCTTTCGCGCCACGCGTCGTTTCAGCGGCAGTGCCGAGGCGGATACCAGACGGGTCAAATGGTGAGCGTGTTTCGTATGGAATTGTGTTTTTGTTTACAATAATTCCCGCTTTCTCCAAACGAGCACTTGCATCACTTCCAGAAATCCCCTTTCCACTCATCCACGTATCAACAAGTACCAAGTGACTATCGGTGCCACCGGAAATAATCTTCCAACCGCGCTTACTAAGCTCGGACGCAAGTGTCTGCGCGTTTTTCACGACCTGTGCCGCGTATTTTTTAAACGCTGGAGTCGCCGCCTCTTTAAGAGCAACGGCAACCGCCGCGATTTGGTTGAGGTGCGGGCCACCCTGCATACCCGGAAACACCGCTTTGTCGATGAGTTTGTCGAGTTCACGCTTGTCTTTGCGAACAAAAATCATGGCGCTACGTGGACCACGAAGTGTCTTGTGCACGGTCGTCGTGACGACATCTGCATATTTAAACGGCGATGGGTATGCACCACCCGCAACAAGTCCCGCGACATGGGACATATCTACCATAAGATATGCGCCACACGCATCGGCAATGTCACGAAACTTCTTGAAATCCACAGTACGGGGATATGCGGTAAAACCCGCGACAATGATATTAGGCTTATGTTCGAGTGCAATGTTTTTAAGCTCTGCATAATCGAGCACTTCAGTATTTTTATCGACACCAAATGGAACCTGATTCCAAAACTTTCCCGTTACCGACACCTTGTGACCGTGTGTAAGATGTCCGCCTTGATCGAGACTCATACCCATGATTTTTCCATGTGGAGACACAAGCGCTGTATACACCGCAACATTTGCTGGAGACCCAGAAAGTGGCTGAACGTTTACATGCCACTGCTTTGCTGAAAGCCCAAAAAGCGCAAGCGCTCTCGCGCGACATACATTTTCTATTTCGTCTACCACTGCTTGCCCGCCGTAGTACCGCTTGCCCGGATATCCTTCTGCATACTTATTGGTAAGCTCGGAGCCGAGCGCCACGAGCACATCTGCCGACACATAATTTTCTGAGGCAATGAGATTGATGACTTTCCCCTGCCGCACCTTCTCTGCCTTTATGAGTTTTTCGATCTGTTTGTCTTTCATGTGCGTTCGTTTTATTTTTTCTCTTTAATATCCTGCAAACCTCGGCGAATGTCCCAGTCGTCCAGATCAAGATCCGCGTGAAGTGTGAGCTTCGGGAATTTCTTTTTGAGACCACGATACATCTGGTGTGCAACAGCGCGTAGTGTTGGATGTACAAGACGACCAGAACGCAACTCCATCGTATACACTGCCGCAGGAATACCGTAGGATACGCGACACGCAACCTTAAAGCCCATCGCTACATAATACTGAGCACTATCTTTTGAAACCTTAAGCGCCTTTATTGCACGAACCTGCTCTTTGATAAGCTTCTCCGCGCGAGTGCGAGTCTCTCGTGGCAACTGCGCAAGATACCATTCATGAAAACCGTACGATGTTGTGAGAAGTGGCATACGACATACTCCGTTGCGATGACGCTGAATATCGCGGAACGAGCCGAAGTCAAGGAGAAATTCAAATGTCACCATACCAAGCTCAGCAAGAAAGTTTGGAAGATTTGTCTTTATCGGGCGCTTCATGAGCACATCTTTGTATGCCATAAGCTCCGTAGGGCGAATTGTCGTCGTCGTCTTAAAACCTCGCACCTTGCCATTGAAGTAGTACGTGTATTTATCTGCAAGAAACTTCCGATACGCTTCTTGCTTTGGATACAGCTGGTGCCCAAAACTGTTTGGATATTTCTCCTTGAGCTTGGTGTGGATATCGTGAGATATGGTCGCAATCTCTTTAAGTGGATGGTGGTCGAGAAGTGAAAGTTTGTCGTGGGCTTGGCGCAAATTTGTATGCCAGCTCAACTGTGTTGTAACGCCCGCTGGCAAAAACCCCCGCAAGATATCAAAGATTCGCGCTTTGATGGCACGCGTATACACCCCTTCATCTTCCCCATCTTTGCGCGGATATTTTTCTCGAAGGTGCGCTTCTACTGCGCCCTGCTCTGCGGTATAAAAATCCATCCACCTCTGCATAATCTGCTTTGATGCTTTCGTACCGACAGGATCGACAATCGCCTGCTTTGACATGTCGATATACCGAGAGCTTGTCTCCTGACCAGAATACATTGGCCAATCCTGTATCGCTTTTGCCGCAAGCATACTCACGCCCTCCACAAAGACTGTCGTCGAACCACAGTCCGCAATAGACGCATGACCGTACCCGACATAATACTTTTCCATAAACTTACCCGAGCCAGACGTACGCACTTTTTCTACATGCTCTTCAACGCTCGCCGCACTTCGTGAATACAACGCCTGCATCATCGCAACATCTTGTGGATTAAACTCATCGTAGACAAAGGTTTTCATGGCATGTATGCGCGGCGCGCAGTTATTTAAAATGTTTTGCTAATTTCGGCCCCTTTTGCACGCTGTAATTTGAAGACAACGTATCGTACACATGTGTTGGCACTTCAGCCATACGCTCAAAACGAATCTTGGCAATAGGCTGTCCTTGGCGGACAATCAAATCCTCAAACGGGCGTACCTCAAGCGTCAGTGTTCTCCCTTTCTCCTCTCCGCGCTTTCCCCACCCCCACCCTGGGTCAATAAAGCCGGCATAATGTGAACGAAAATCTCCACTACGCTCGTCCATCGGCAACATCTCACATGCAAGCTCGGGAGGCACGCGCACCGCTTCATGCGTAGAGAGAATATAAAACGCATCTTTCTTCAAATAGAGAAAACCGTTTTTACAGGAGACAGGCTTAAAAAACTTTTTTGCATTGTATGCGCCAATACGAGACAAATCGACAGTCTCCTGAGTCGGCATCGCCTCATACCCAAGCACAGTGCTTTCCAAATCGAGTGTAAGAATAATCGACCCATCGTTGTCGCGTATAGAAATATCTGAGCTCTTGTATGCTTTTGATGTCTGCCCATTCCACAAGAGCTTGTGCTGTTTCATTGCGCGCTCAATATCGACATCGCTCAGTCGTGTATCTGTGTTAAAAAACCGAAGCTGGTTGAGACTCAAGCCCTCGTGCAACAACACAGAGAATGTGTTGGGTACAACGGACACCCACAACTCACCCTTAAAACCACGCGTTACCGAATCGTAGCGAGAAACCCTATCCGCAAGCAAACGCACGTGCATATCCATGCGTCCGCTTGTAGATTTTGGATTGCAAAACGCATACACGTCGCGAGGTAGCGCAAGTGTCTCGTTGAGTCGTACCATATACATCTGCCCTCGCTTCAGTGGCACAGAAATATCGTGTTTCTTTTTTCGTATCTGCTCAAGCACCTCACGCACCGTTTCTGCTTTTCGTGGCTGAAAAATTCCTTCAACACTATATACTTCCCGAGAAAGAGAGAGATCGAGGGATGATGGCTTAACATTCCCCTCCTTTGCGCCGATGATACATCGCGCAGAAATGAGGTCAACAATCGTTTGGTATGGCAGCGCACCGTGCTTCGTTGTCTGGAATTTCTGTCCCATGTTCCAATTATTTTAACACGGCACCACTATGTTCCCACAACAAAAAACCGGCTTGACGCCGGTTTTTTGATATGAGTTAGTGTTATTCTCGAGCTATTCTGTGACATCAACTCCCATTGAGCGAGCTGTACCAGCAATAATGTTGGACGCCGCGTCAAGGTCGTGAGCATTAAGATCAACGAGTTTCTTTTCTGCAATCTCTCGAATCTTTGCCTTGCTGATCTTCCCTGCTTTCTTTGTCTTGTTTGTTCCAGAGCCTTTCTCTACTCCAATCGCCTTTAGGATAAGGCTTGATGCTGGAGGAGTCTTGAGCACAAAAGAGAACGAACGATCTTCGAACACAGAGATTTCTACAGGCACAATGTCGCCCATCATGTCTTTTGTTCGGTCGTTGAACTGCTTCACGAACTCGCCGATGTTAACACCAGCCTGACCGAGGGCAGGACCAACCGGAGGGGCAGGATTTGCCTTGCCGGCCGGAATCACAAGCTTTAGTTTTTTGGTTACTTTCTTTGCCATATGTTGTAGGGATACCTTACCTTAAATCTTTCTTACTTGCAAGAAATCGAGCTCAACAGGGGTTTCTCGGCCGAACATCGCCACAAGAACCTTTACCTTGCCACGCTCAGTGTCGACAGCTGAAACCTTACCCTCAAGATCCTTAAATGGACCGTCGACAATCTTGACAGTGTCTTCTGTAGAGAGGTCGATATTGTGCTTTGCAGTGTCTGCGTTCATGCGTCGGAAGAGCTCATCGACTTCTGCTTTGTCGATAGGTACTGGGTATACACCAGAACCAACAAAACCCGTTACGCGCGGAGTATTGCGCACGACATACCATGAATCATCTGTCACAACCATATCAACAAGGATGTATCCGGGGTAGATTTTCTCTTCTTCCTCAACGCGCTTCCCTCCCTTTATTTTAATCTTCTTTTCAGTCGGAACGATAACATTAAAAATCTTATCTTCCATACCAAGCGACTCGATGCGCTGTTTAAGATTGCGCATCACTGCATTTTCATAGCCCGCGTATGTGTGGATCACGTACCAATTGCGACCCTCTTGTATTTTTTGTCGTGACATAATGCGTATTAGAGAACAAACTTACGGAGAATTTCGGCAAAAATAAAATCAAAGAAGCCAAGGAAGACTGCAACACCGATAGAGATAAGAATCACAACCATTGTAAATACAATAGTCTGGCGTCGAGTTGGCCAGCTCACGTGCTTGAGTTCTCCCCGAGTCTCTTTGAGATATTCAACAATTTTCATAGGTATTTTCTTACTAAAAAACGCCCCGAGGGCGCTCACAAAAACAATAATACTCTTTTTAGAGAACGTGTCAACTAGGAGCGTGGGCGGGTGGAAACGAGCAGGGGCCGGACATGCACGCATGTCCGGCCCCGAGTTTGAACGCACTAGAACTAGTAGGGTCCCCCGAGAACCTGTAGCCACAGGAAGTGTGTCGTCTTGTCCTTCTGGACCTCGACATACCCCTCCCGCCTGAAGCAAGCCTTCGGAAGAAGCACAGTGAACGGGCTCGTTTGGTACATCGTCAGAAGACCTGGGTAGGACGTAGACTTTTCCGGTCCACGGTACGACAGCTCCCCAGCGCGAAGCCCGAGCAGAGCTGTAATCCCGAGCTCCTCACGAAGTGCCCGACACGCCGCATCTCTGGCAGACTCACCGGGTGCAACCTTCTCCCCGAGACGTTCGTAGCCCCGACGGCGCACTCGACCATCCTTGAACTCCTGGCGGTCTTCGCGCAGCTTCCATGTGACGTCGCCATCGACATGGAACACCTCAACGGCAACCAAGTGAATGGTTCGCACGAGACCAACGGGCTGACGCTGTAGCACACACTCCCCGCTTTCGATTTCAGCAAGGAGATGCTCGATCGTCTTCGCTTTGCCGACACCCCACAACGTAGCGGAAATGTCATAGCTTCTGAGAAGCGCGCGAAGGTCATCCGCGCTCTTCGGCTGTAGATTCTCCATGATGTCGAACCTCCTTTCCGCAAAAGATAATACGGTAAAACTAGTGTCGTGTCAACATAGGCACACGCTCTGCTCTACTACTTGATTTCGTACGTAATCGTTACGTTTGAAGTAATCTTATTCTCGCCTGTTGGCAACTGTGGCGCAGATGCTTCTGAAGAACCACCCATTCCCATCGCCATGTCTCGTGCGTAGTAGATTGGGCTTGGATAATTTCCAGACTCACCAAAACTTACGATATCACCGAGGCGAACGCCGAGGTCTTTAGCGAGCTGTTTTGCTTGCGCCTTCGCATCATCAATAGCCGCCTTTCGTGCCTCACGCACCTTTGCGTCCTCATCATCAACCGTGAAAGAAGGTCCGCTAATATCTGACACGCCAGCAGTACCGATAGCACCGAGAATCTTTCCTGCATCTGCAATAGTTCGAATCTTTACGAGAATACTTTGTCGTACTTCGTACCCAACGATAGTTTGTCCGCCTGACGGAGGGCAACTAAACTGCGTGCACACCTGATTGAAATATTCGTAGCGAGGATATGCGCTGTAGTCTGTTGTCTTAATATCTCGATCTTCGATACCAAGCGCCTTGAGAGCTTTGAGTGTCGAATCCATTTTTGCTGTTGCCTTGCTCTGTGCTTCTGGCACTGTCTTTGCTTGCTCAACAACTGCGAATGTGACCGTTGCGATATCTGGCACTGCAATCACCTCCCCTTTTCCTGAAACGCTGATAGTGTTTTGGATCATGCTTCGCTTATCCATCGACTTAAGTGATGAAAGTATCTGCACGCCAAGAAACACGATAAGCAACACAGCGAGCGCTGTTGAAAGTGTCTGCATCCGCTTACCCCATACTGTGTCTGTGTTAAACATGTGTGTTGAAATTAATTAAATAATGAGTGTACTTATGAGACGAGCGAACCATCGGCACATTACACACTCTGAGACCTCCATCGAGCAAAAATACCACAGGGCAAGAGTCGCCCGCCCGCTGACTCACGAAGCGTCAGCTCACCACGTTCACTCTCTCCACCAGAAAGATTGAGCGCCGACTCAAGGTTGTTGCTGTAGGTAATCGCTGAGTATCCGGCAGAGTATCCGTTTATCAAAAAGAAGAGCGCATTGTCAGACAACACCTGACGGCACATATCGAGTAATAGTGGCAGGTCTTCTTCTATCTTCCACAACTCTTTTTTTGCTCCATGACCAAATGCTGGTGGGTCCATAATAATCCCGTCATATCGCTTGCCTCGCTTTATTTCTCGCGCAACAAACTTTCGAACATCATCGAGCATCCAACGAATCGGCGCATTCTCAAGCCCCGACGCGCGCGCATTATCTTTTGCCCACGCTATCGCCGCTTTTGAACCATCAACATGTGTCACCTCCGCGCCCGCGCGCGCCGCGGCGAGGGTCGCTCCACCGGTGTATCCAAACAAGTTAAGCACCGCCACGGGGCGACCGCTGTTCACGCGCGCGCGGACCGTTTCATCTATCCACGCCCAATTACTCGCCTGCTCTGGGAATACACCTGTATGCTTAAAAGCTGTCGGAGAAATCACAAAACGCAAACCGGAAAAAGATATTTGCCATTCTTCGGGAATACCTGCGCGCATCTTCCACGAAGCACTTTTTGCACTACGAACAAACACTCCATCTGCCTTCTCCCACAACGAGGAATCCGCCTTTCGCCAAAGCGCCTGCGGATCTGGACGACGAAGTATTACATCGCCATATCGTTCAAGTTTTTCCCCATCCCCAGAATCAATGAGTTCGTATCCCGTCTCTGGCTCTGTTGTAAGAATTGTATGTCGCATACCCCTAGAGTACCCTACTGACGCCCTTCCATCAATTTTCGAAACAACAATTTAGCCACACGGACAATCGGATTTGCAATCACAAACAAAGTGATAATGCACAACACAAGCAAGACCTCAAAGTGTCGAAGTCTTCCAAAGGCCGCCTCAAGCGCACCGCCCAGACCATACCCCAGCACGCTCAACAACGAAACCCACGCCACCGCACCAATACCATCAAGGAGAAAAAATTTACCGGCAGGAAAGTTTGTCATACCCATACTAAACGGTATCACCGTGCGCAGACCATACATAAAACGCATCGTCACAGAAATAAGTGAGGGGCTTTTCCCAAGTAAGACGGCAGACTTATCGGCGAGACGTCGTGTCCATGTCCATCTATCAAGCATCCAGCGCCCACGATACCGACCGAGCAGAAACCAAGAAAAATCACTTACGATTGTCCCACCAAGCGCAGTGAGGATGACGCAAAAAAATGGCACGCCCGCTTCGCGAGCAAAAAAGCCCGCCAAAAACACCACCACTTCCCCTTCAAGAATCGCACCAATAAATACGGCAAGGTATCCGTACGTAGAGATGAACGCAAGAAGTTCTGCGTGCGACAACATTATGATTGTCTAATAGGATGCAAATGAGCCGCGATACCTATAGCGGTCGCGATGATAACAAGATTTTTAATAATATACTGACCCTCAAGTGTTGGTACGAAGAAAGCTGTCCATGTTTCTTGTGGCAAAAAGACAAGCGGTCCAAATGTTGTAAACATGTGCACAAACAATAGTGGAATGACGATACGCTCTGCGCCCTTAATCAAAAACAAAATACCAATGAGACACTCAAAGAGTGCGAAACCCATATAAAAGGTATCGAAACTCATAAACGTAATCGTCTCTGTAAATAAGCGCTCAACAACGCCAGCCGCGGGGCTCAAGCCAAGCACTTTAAGCGCGCCAAACCAAAAAAAGACTACAAAAAGACCGAGTCGAGCTGAGGGCACAGAAATCACACGAAAGAAATGAATAATTTTTATATCAATTGAACGTAGCATGCATACAGTATAGCATCAAAAATTAACCCCACGCACACATGGTACGTGGGGGGAGTGTTGGCAGTGATGAACGTGGGGGTCGTTTACGGGACGATGGCCGAAAGCGTCGGAAGCTTCACGACAATCTGCGCGCCCTTAAACGCCTTGTCGATAGCGTCCATCAGCTTCTCGGTCGAGATGTCGAAACCGTAAAAGTCGACGGGGCCGAACATGCACGCGGCACGGAGGCGAGAAGCGTCGTACACGCTCACCCCCTCACCTCTGACGATCTTCTTGAGCGTCTCTTCCGTCTGCTGTTGAGTGGGTGTTTTGGTAGTCATAGATGACCAACTCCTTTCTGGAGCTGATACTAGAACAAACAACAGCTCGCGTCAAGGGGCCAAGCGATCATCCTGTGTTCGCGCGACGATAAAATATCCGAGTGGCGTCGGGTGACTCATACAGACAGAACGCGGTATGCATGCATCCAAAAGAAGCGCGACACTGTGCACAAAGAGACGCACAACTCCATGAAGAAAAAACGGATGCAAGAGATACACCGCCGAAGAAAAACGCTCACCCATACGATCAATACTCACCACCTCAAGCCCAGCTTCCCGTAGTACCCGAAGCAAACCCTCTTTAGTAAAACGATAGAAGTCGTGTGGTTCTGGCATTTCGTTTGCGATATACGGAGAAGAAATATAGATATGCCCACCAGACCGCACAACACGCCGAAGCTCCGCGAGCACCTTCACGGGCGCTTCTGCAATATAGAGTGCGTTAAAGAAAAAAGCGTTATCAAACTGCCCGTCAGCATACGGAAGTGGTTTATTAAAATCTACTGGCGGCGCACTCTGTATATCTGCTGGTGTACGAACAATATCCTTCGATATATATCGAGCATAGCTCGCATGCTGTGTACCACCAAGATCGAGCACACTTCCCCGCACACCGGTGCATCGTATGCGCACCATATCGTTAAATAAGATACGACTTATCGTCTTTCCGCGAAGTGTTTCTTTTATAAGAAGAGGGATGTTCACACCAGCAATTTTATCAGAAGTCTGGAGAAATCGCTCGAGATCGTATATGGGGTGCCGTCGTAGAGGATGTTAGAACTATTTTCGAGAGAAGAAATGATGCGACGATTTATATTCCTGACATGCAAAGTATAGCAGTTTTGGCTTAATTCGGCTCTTTTCGGCCTAATTTGGCCTAGCGTTAGGGCGAAAAAGGGCGAATTAGGGCAAAAGAATGCTTTTTAGGTAAATGTATTCGATTACCTACCTCGGCCCAAAGCTCCAAAAACAACGCCGGTCCAGATGGAGATACATCCGAGCAAAATAATTAGACCTGAAAACATATAGGTCAAAATGCCCAAATTAAGAGCGGTTGTCAGGGTCGTAGCCGTTATCCAAATATCCCGAGCGGTATTTGCTGTCATTACTGGTTTACCATCTTCTCCCAAAATTTGCTGACCATTTTTATCGAGCTTAGGAATTTGTTTCGGCATTTGTGCAAACGTTTTACCGCCAGTCGCTTCCAGAGTATGGTGCCTAATGACATCAGACTGCGCCTTGAGAGTAAAAGGGCCACGTACTGGTTTTTCGGTAATAGAAGCATCTGCTGGGGTTACGATTTTTTCTTGTGCTATGTTTTTGTACGTAAACGTAATGCCCCAGAGACCGCCCATTACCAACAAAACACCTGCTCCTATTGCTAATCCTGATGAAACTCTAAGTAATCTTTTCATAATTTTGTTTTGTTATTGCCCATGAAAAATATCTCTATTTTCATTTCCTGAAACTTCAAGCACTGCCCATGCGCCTTTGTTCATTCGCGCGAGTGCGTGGTCTACAAGCAAATATTTTCCAGGGACATCAACAGTAAATTCTACAATGCTTGCACCACCCGGAAGGACGGCGGTCGCTTGAGTATTATGCTCAAGTGCTCCGCCGATACTTGCATTTGGATAGACAGTATCGAAAATCTCGCCAATGACATGGAAAGATGAGATGAGGTTTACACCGCCATTACCGACATACATACGAATTTTATCACCAACCTGTGCATGCATTCGTGGCGTCGTTTCAATGCGGCCGTTAAAAGTTACATAATTGGGCTTTCCATCCAAGAGTGCATCAGAATCAAATGGTACCAATCCCTTCTTACCAAGTTGCCCCACAGTGTAAAGTTCTCCTTGCATGACATAAAACTCTTTATCGACTTCGGCAAATCCTTCTTTAGGATCAACTAAAATCATTCCGTATTGCCCATGCGAATTATGCGTAGAAACATTTGGCATTGCGCAGTGATATACATAAAGTCCTGGCGCAAGAGCTTTCCATTTAAATGTTTTTGTTTCTCCAGGTGCTACATGAGTAACTGATGCTCCGCCACCCGGACCTGTGACTGCATGCAGGTCTATGTTGTGATCATGCAGGCTTGACGGATCATTTGTCAGGGTTAATTCTACCGTGTCGCCCTCGCGCACACGAAGCATCGGGCCAGGAACTTGTTTATTGTATGTCCAATAATTGAAATAAATTCCTGGAGATATCTCTGAAATAACCTCTTGTGCAGTCAAGCTAATACGAACAATGCCGTCTGCGTCAGGTGCTTGTGGGCTTTCTGGAACAGTTGTCGGATCTGCGCCGATATCAGCAACCTTATCAAGACGGTTTTTATATCTAAAGAAGTCTATAATTTTAGCAAAGGGAATGGATGGCGGAAGTCCGCCTGGAGCATGCGAATGCATAAATGCTGGCATGGCAAAATCAGGAGGGTATGTTCTATTTGCTATCAGTCCTGTAAAAAAAGCAATAACGATAAGTGCGACTGGTATATAAAGCAATTTATTCTTAAAAATTGAATAGAAATGCCCCTGTTTCCATACATATCGCACAAGTATGATGAAGGCCACAAAACCAACTATTCCGGATATTATTTCAAAGATAAGATATTTAAACATAAAACATTATTAATAAGGTATTTTGCAATCTTCAAAGCAATGCGCGCTTCGATTTAGCTTATAAATACGCTTTCTCCCCTGTGGTTTGCTTTCTACTGCATCGACCGACTGCAATACCTGTAAATGATGGGTGATTGTGGGTTGCCGTAGCTTCATTTTATCAGTAAGTTCGCCGACCGTCATGCCGTCTTTTGCTTTGCCGAGCATGCAAACAAGGTTATATCGGCTTCGCTCCCCTACCACCTTAAAGCAGTCCGGGCATAATTCTTCTTCGGACATGGAAGATGCCGGCACCCAGCTCGGACGGGGGTGCGTAATTTCTTGATTTTTAATTTTTTTGGTTGCGTTGGATACTTTTCCCCGTTTTTTTATTTTCATATAGATGACCATCTATGTTAGAATGTATAGACCATTATCAATATAACATATTTTAAAAAGAAAGCCTATGCCAAACAAAGAACATTCGTCTTATACCCAAAATGTCATAAAGCGCGACGGCGCGATACAGCCTTTTGACACTGAAAAAATAACCCAAGCTGTATTTAAGGCGATGCTCTCTGTGGACAAGGGAACTATGCATGATGCCCGTTCTGTTGCCGAGAATGTTCTCGATCATCTTAATAAAAAGCATCCCGCTCCTGAAGCAAAACATCCGACCGTCGAACAAATTCAGGATATTGTCGAAGAGGAGCTGATGAAAAAAGAATTTTTTGAGGTGGGAAAGTCGTACATTCTCTACCGGCAGGAGCATGCAAAGCTCAGGAAGCGCGATATTTTCAAAAAAAGGACAAATTTAAAACCCTATGAGTATCCTGAACTATATGAGTATGTGAGCGCGATACGGCATTCATACTGGATACACACTGAATTTAATTACACGAGCGACATCCAGGACTTCAAAGTAAACGTCAATGAAAAAGAAAGAAATGCAATAAAAAACGCAATGCTTGCGATCGCCCAGATCGAAGTCGCTGTCAAAACATTCTGGGGTAACATCTACAGCAAAATGCCGAAGCCGGAGATTGGCGCAGTCGGCTTTACTTTTGCTGAAAGCGAAGTGAGACATATGGATGCGTATGCCCACCTTCTTGAGATACTTGGGCTCAATGAAGAATTCAAAAAGATTAAAGAATTTCCTCCTCTGATTGACCGTGTTAGATATCTTGAGAAGGCAATCAAGAATGCTCGGAGCGATGACAACCGAGAATACGCTCAGTCTATTCTTCTCTTTTCTCTTTTCATTGAGCACGTCTCTTTGTTTTCCCAGTTCCTCATCATCATGTCGTTTAACAAGTACAAAAATATCTTCAAAGGAATATCGAACGCTGTTGAGGCAACGTCCAAAGAAGAGCAGATCCATGGATTGTTCGGCATTGATGTCATCAACATCATACGGGCCGAGCATCCAGAATGGTTCGATAAAGAATATGAAGAGGTCATCGTAGAGGCCTGCAAAGAAGCTTTTGAATCAGAAAAGAAGATTGTGGACTGGATACTTGAGATGGGAGAAATTGATTTTATGCCGAAAAACTTGGTGCTTGAATTCATCAAGAACAGATTTAACAACTCGCTCGCAAGCATCGGCATTCAAAGGATATTTGAAGTGGACAAAGCCATGCTCGAGAAAACGGACTGGTTCGATGATGAGGTCATCGCCACAAAGCACGGAGATTTCTTCGTGAAGCGGTCAATTAATTACAACAAGAGAAATCAAAGCGTGACGGGTGATGATTTATTCTAAATTAAATATTTAACATCTTATGCACTGGCTCAATGAACACAGTAAATTATTTTTATCGAAAGGATACCTCAAAGACGGAGTAACCGCTGAGGAAAGAATACGCGAGATCGCCGAAACGGCCGAACGCATCCTTCAAAAAGAGGGTTTTGCAGAAAAGTTCTGCGACTACATGTCGCGCGGATACTTCTCACTCGCCTCCCCTGTCTGGTCAAATTTCGGCCTCAGTAAAGGATTCCCAATCAGCTGTTTTTCTTCGTATATAGGAGACGACATGGGTCAGATACTTTTTACACAGGCAGAGGTAGGAATGATGAGTAAATACGGGGGTGGCACTGCCGGCTATTTCGGCGATGTGCGTCCCCGAGGCTCCGTAATCAAAGACAACGGTGTTTCTTCCGGAGCGGTTCACTTTATGAGACTTTTTGAAACACTATCTAATGTCGTAAGCCAGGGATCAGTCCGGCGTGGCCACTTTGCTCCCTATCTTCCACTTGAACATAAAGACATCCATGAGTTTTTAGAAATCGGCACCGAGGGAAATCCCATTCAGGAATTGACGTACGGCGTTACCGTTACGGATCAGTGGCTCGACGACATGATTGCCGGAGATCAGGAAAAAAGAGATGTCTGGGCAAAGGTTCTCCAAAGGAGAAGCCAGATTGGATACCCTTACATTTTATTCAGCGACACTGTCAACCGAGATACTGTTGATGTGTATAAAGACAAAAATCTAAAAATATACGCTAGCAACCTCTGCTCGGAAATACTGCTACCGTCCAATGAGCATTGGACCGTGGTCTGCAATCTTTCTTCAATGAATCTTCTTTACTACGAAGAATGGAAAGATACGGACGCAGTTGAAACCCTTGTCTACTTTTTAGATGCAGTGATGGGTGATTTTCTTAGCCGACTGGAAGGGCTACGCGATAGCGGAGATCTTCACAAAAAGCAGGCTTTCCTCTTTATGGAACGCGCATACAATTTTGCCAAAGCAAACCGCGCGCTTGGTCTCGGAGTTCTCGGCTGGCACTCTCTCCTTCAGAGCAAGATGATTCCCTTTGAAAGCACGGAGGCGCAAGAGCTCAATAAGGAGATATTTAAAAATCTCCACAAGCAGTGCTATGGGGCTTCGGAGAGACTTGCGAAAGAATACGGCGAGCCGGAAATCCTTGAAGGATACGGAAGGAGAAACACTACGCTTATCGCGATTGCTCCGACTACCTCATCTGCATTCATCCTGGGACAAGTCTCTCAAAGTATCGAGCCACTTTGGTCAAACTGCTATGTCAAAGACATTGATAAAATGAAAATCAGCATTAAAAATCCCCTGCTCGAAAAACTTTTGGAAGTGAAAGGAATCAACACAAGGGAAATTTGGCAGAGCATCCGTGAGAACGACGGTTCTGTTCAGCATCTTACAGAACTTTCAGATCAAGAAAAAGAAGTTTTCAAAACATTTGCCGAAATTGACCAAAAAGTAGTCATCGAACAGGCGGCCGAGCGACAGAAGTACATTGATCAAGGGCAGTCGCTTAATCTGATGATCGATCCCTCGACTCCGGCCAAGGAAACGAATGCCCTGTATCTTCATGCCTGGAAGCGCGGTATTAAGACTTTTTATTATCAGCACAGCATGAATGCAGCACAACAATTCGGACGTAAGAAATTAAAAGAAGTTAGCCTAAAGCAAAAAGAAGTCACACAAAGCGAAAATGCCAATGTGTGCATTTCATGCGAAGCATAAATATTAAATATATGGAAAAACATATTGAAGAATTTATACTCTCTGCCGAAGCAAAAGCTCTGGCGACATACGCAAACGGCAATCTAAACGTCGTCCCTGTTTCGTCCATTAAAATAGTAAATGGTAAAATCTGGCTTATTAATTATTTTATGGATAAAACCCTCTCCAATATTTTGGAAGATGAGAAAGTGGCACTCGTCTGCTGGAGAAAAATGATGGGATACCAAATTAAAGGCAAGACATCTTATGTGACGGAGGGCGAGGATTTTGACGAAGCGGTGAAATGGATAAAATCTATACTTCCAGACCGAGTTGTTAAAGGTCTCATTATTCTTACTCCCGAAGAGATACATGACGTATCGCCGACAAAAAACACTAAAGAGAAATTCTTAACCGAGCAAAAATAATCAAATGACGAAATTTTTCGACAAACTTGAAGACTTAATCAGAGAGTGCCTGTCCAGGCATCCGATAATCTACTCTATTATCGGCGGTATAGGCGTAGTTCTCTTTTGGAGAGCCGTTTGGGAAACAGCGGATATGCTGATGAGTCTCAATCACCCTGTACTTGAGGTGTTATTCTATCCGCCGGTCCAGATTGTCATCTCGACATCGCTTCTCCTGCTCACAGGCCTGATGGTTTCTGTATTCATCGGTGACAGAATCATCCTCTCTGGGTTAAGACACGAGAAAAAGCTCGAGGAAAAGACCGAGGAGCTTATCGAAGAGGAGGTCATTACCCTTGCGGAGATTCAGGAGAGTATTAAAAGATTAGAGAGACAGGTAAAAAAGTTTGCTGAGAAAGGTTAGTTTGTGTTTTTTAATTTTCACTCACAACAGAAATCTAAACAGCTGACTTTGTAATTGAAATAAAAGAGGTAGGAAAGGCGAAGGGGCTAAATTTTAGTGTTTGGAAAAATGATGAATTCATTGTAGATTTGTATCAAATTACTATTACGATGACGCCGGTCCAGAAGATACAATTCATCAAAGTTTTAATCCATGAAAGAGCCCAAATAAGTCCTGCTGGTGTTTTACGATTGCAGCTCAAGGAGCAACCGCTATTTCCCGTAAGGGAGCAAATCATTGTTTTACAAAAGCTCGAACAAGAAGGTCTTATAAATAATCTGACTGTCATCGGTAATGCTGTTTGTTTCTGGGTTATAAGCACCTTCGCCAACTATTTGAATGAAAATAAAGATGATATCGACGTTATTACAATCGAAATTGGGACTAATATTCTCTCCATTGATAAAGTTACTGCTGCAGTCCGTCTGAATACAGTTGAAGCTATCTTTAACCCAAAGAGTCAGGAGTTCGAGACTCTCCTCAAGCTCGCCACTGCCAAAAATCATCAAGTTGCCTATACTGACATCATCGGCGATTCAGTTTCCAAAACAACCAAGCGCAATCTCACTTTTGTTATGCGAAATCTCAAGCAAGCGCTTGGAATCCTTCCAGCCAAGAAAGCTAAAAATAAAGACATCATCAAGAATATTAAGGGCTTGGGCTACAAGCTGATTGCATGATCACATTGAGGCCACATTAAACCCATAGTCGTTCCGTCCACCTTTCTCTTTCGGACGAATAAAGTCAGAGCGTAATGCTTTGGCTTTTTTGTTTAGAGCATTAATTACTAACTAACAATATTACTCATGATTAAAAAACGGAGTTGGTCCCAGCCCGAAGCTGACGGACCAGATGTGTTCACAACCTATGACCTTGGAGTATCGGCGGCACTCATGTGCCTGGGTTACAAGCTTATCCGCTTGGACCGAGACGATCCTCGCAAGGCTCTTTTCGTATTCAAACGAGAAGCAGAAATTGATAGATATGCCAATCAATATTTTTCAGACCAACTGAAAGTCAAAGCTCGGTCGTTCTTTGACAGCATCAAGGCTCTCAAGAACAAACTTTACTCGGAATAGCTATGGTCCTGACCGATGCAGACATTGCAAAGTTTCAGGCACTCTACCGAAGTGAGTTCGGTAAAGAAATAAGTGCTGAACAAGCCTACGAGCAAGGTATCAAACTTGTGCGGCTTATGTCTGCCATCTATCGGCCGATGACCAAAGAACAATTTGAAAAGATTCAGAAACACAGAGTAGCTACGCTCCCTTTATTAATCAATAAAATTACCCAAGATGACCTGGAATCCAGACCCCAATTCGTGGAAGGATCGCAAGAGAATGAGAGCCGCAAGCCTATTGCGTGATATTCCCTTTGATCGACTCCGTCCAAAAGATAAACCAACTCGTTACTTTGTAGATAACGAGTATGTTGATGGATGGTATGTGGCAAAGCTCCCAAGACTTTGCGGTGCTGTTTTAGATGTTCTTTTGAGACATGGCAATACTGAGACGCAAGGTGCTTTCCCTAGTATTAAACGTCTGAAAAAATATACTGGAGAGAAAAATCCGACCAGCATAAGTAAAGCCATTCAAATTCTTGAGGATCATGGAATTATTATTGTTCAAAGGGGTCAAGCTGGTTTTGGCCGGTCCAACCTTTACGCATTCCAAAGTTCAATCTTTTGGAAATCTTTAGATGAAACCTCGCCGCGCATTAAGCTATCAACTTGGAAAGGAAGATATCAAAAAGGAAGAAATAATGATATCAAACCCAATGATAATTCTGTAAAAAGCAGCGAAAGTGATACTCTAACTAACCTAAATAATAATTATCCTAAAGAGTTAAATAACCGAATGCGGTCCCTAGCTGACCAGATGAATATCAATAAAAGGCAGAGGCTTGCTATTCCCAACCCTTCCGGCAATATGAACCATGTACCACCTTGGAGACAAGCGGAACCTGTGGGAAAATTAGACCAAATTAGGGAAAATAATGAGAATAAAAGGGATGATCGGAGTAGTATCAATATTGATACCATTGAACCCGTAAATACGGCAAATTTACGGGAAGCAAATGATAACAATTCTGATATCATCCAGCCGTTAAAAAACGGTGAAAAACGGGATGAGTTAGACGAAATAGAGCGGAAAAAAGCGGAAGAAGACATAAATCCTCTTTACTTAAATAACATCAGGGACGAGGATATAAGTGCAGGTGCAGCCGGATAAATTACTATGAGCCAAAATACACCACGGATACTCTACATATACGCCAGAAAATCCTCTGAAAGTGAGGACCGGCAGGTCCAGTCTATTGAGGACCAAGTAAACCGACTCAAGGAACTGGCAAATACCCTTGGTATTACGATTAAGGAGGTTTTAACCGAGGCTAAATCAGCCAAGAAACCCTATTGCCGTCCTGTGTTTGATGACATGCTTAAACGCATTGAGAAAGGTGAAGCTGATGGAATCCTCTGTTGGCAAATCAATCGTCTTTCTCGAAATCCTATCGATAGCGGAACTATCAGCTGGATGTTGCAGCAAGGAATTTTAAAATGTATTCAAACTATTGATCGTCAATATTTACCTGATGACAATGTTCTTCTTTTCAATGTTGAAAGCGGAATGGCTAACCAATTTATTATCGACCTACGCAAAAATAGCAGACGCGGTATGGAAGGAAAGGCTGATCGAGGCTGGTTACCCTCTCGTGCTCCGATGGGATATTTGAATGACAAACTTGAACATACGATTATTGAAGATAAAGATCGTTTTGATTTGGTCCGAAAGATGTGGGACACAATGCTTACGGGAAATTACACGCCTCCTCAAATTTTAAAGGTTGCGAATGATAAATGGGGTTTCAGAACTCCAAAAACAAAACGAAGCGGTGGTGGTGAGCTTGCGAATAGCATGATTTATAAGATCTTCACCAATATCTTCTACACCGGCATGTTTGAATGGGCTGGAAAGCTGTATAAGGGCAACCATAAGCCCATGATTAGCCTTGAGGAGTTTGATCGGGTCCAGGCCATCATGGGTCGCAATGGAAAGCCTCGAAGTCAAACTCACGAATTTGCATACACTGGTCTTATTTACTGTGAAGAATGCGGCTCGATGTATACGGCTAGTGAGAAAAGTAAGTATGTAAAGAAAACAGGAAAATTTGAGAAGTATGTTTACTATCACTGCACCCGTCGCAAGAAAGGCACAAATTGCTCACAGCGAAATCCTATTACTCTTAGTGAACTAGAAAAACAGGTCGATATTGAACTTGAACGCTACACCATCCTTCCAAAATTCAAAGATTGGGCACTGGAAATTCTTAACCGAGAAAATGATAAAGAAATAGAAGACCGGACCAAAGTTTACGAAACGCAGCATAAAGCTGTCGCCGAAACTCAAAAAGAGATCGATACGCTGACTAAGATGCGTTACCGAGAATTAATCGATGATGCGACCTTTGTTAAGGAGCGTGACGATTTAAAGAATAAGCTGACCAAGCTACAGACCAATTTACGGACCACAGAGAACCGAGCGGAAAAATGGTTAGAACTTTCAGAGAAGACTTTTAACTTTGCTTGCTATGCACGAGAAACCTACGCTTCAGGGACCTTGGAGAAGAAACGAGAGATATTCTCCGCACTTGGTTGGAACTTTTCAATAAAAGACAAAATAGTGAGGATTCATAAGAACGATTGGCTAATTCCAATAGAAAAAGCCTATCCAGAGCTTGAAGCTGAATATCGTCGGTTGGAACTGCAAAAATACCTTTCAGCTGAGGCACGAAATGCAGCTTTTGCATCTCTTCTTCTACGATGGGGTGGCTAGAGAGAATCGAACTCTCGATATCGGCTCCACAAACCGAAGTTTTACCACTAAACTATAGCCACCATATATTTTAAGGGCCGCGCCGTCCGCGACGGACGCGGCCCAAAAAATTGTGCGCGGGAGAGGATTTGAACCTCCATGCCCGAAGGCGCTACCACCTCAAGGTAGTGCGTCTACCAATTTCGCCACCCGCGCATACACCGCGCGAACTCCGCGCGACTGTTTGCACACTATACCCAATAATCCCCCAACTTTCAAGACAAACGAAAAACGGCCCGTGGCCGTCTCGTAGTAGTTGCGATTACTCTTCTGGTTTTACCTCTGCTTCTACAGAAGCTTCGGGAGCAGGCTCTTCGCTCGCTACTTCCTGTGGAGGAAGGACGCGAAGGTTTCGCATCTGTCGCTTGATAGCCTTTGCCGCTTCGTGTCGGACATGATAGAGCTTGCCTCGGCGAACCTTTGCTCGCTTTACGACCTCAATCTTATCAATCATTGGAGAGTAGATTGGAAAAATCTTTTCTACACCAACACCTGAAGCAACTTTTCGAACAGTGAAGGTGCCGCCCGCCTCCTTTCCGTGCTTTACAGCAAGAACAAGACCGTCGAACATCTGAAGGCGTGTCTTTCCTTTTTCCTGGATCTTTTGCCAGACTTTTACAGTATCACCCGCTCGGATATCGAGCTTTTTTCGCTCGGCAACGACCGGAGAAATGGTCATGGAATGCATATTCATAAGTAGCGATTAATCTAACACAGGGCTTTGTGTTTAGCAAGTATTATGCCCGCTCCCCCTGCATAGCGCTGACAGCGCGCTCAAAATCCTCTGGGTATGGTGCCGTAACAGAAATGGTAGAGCCATCGATGTCTGCAAAGGCAATGGACCGAGCATGAAGAGCAAGACGGTCGAGACCGAAAAGTGGCGGATGCTTTGGGGCGTAGAGTTTGTCACAGACAACGGGGTGGTTGATCGCTTTAAAGTGGACACGGATCTGGTGGGTACGCCCCGTATGTGGTTTTGCCTCAAGAAAGGTCGCCTTCTCTCCACGAGCAATGACAGCATAGTCGGTAATCGCTTCACGCAGTTCGCCACGAGCGAGACGTTGTGCAGACCACATGCGAAAATCTTTTCGGCTTCGGCCAATCGGTCGATCGATGGTGTCGTAGTCTTTTTTTACATTACCGTACACAAACACATGGTATGTCTTGTCGACATCACGAGACTGAAAATGGCCTTTGAGGTGTGCAAATGCTTCGGGCGTACGAGCAAGCACGAGCACGCCAGATGTCTCTCGGTCGATACGATGCACAATACCCGGGCGTGCTATCACCTCACCACTTGAGAGAACGAGAGGTTCCCCTACCTGCGATGAGGCTGGGTACTGTTGAGCAAACCATTCTGCAACGTTGGGCTCTATAGTCTTGCCATCAGCATGCACCACGAGTCCTGCGGGCTTGTTGATGATGACGTATCGGTCATTTTCAAACAAAATATCTATCTTCATAAAATGCATCATAGCACGAGGGTTGATATTGAAAAAAACCCATGAATAGTTTATTGTTAGCCCACATGCGCGATTAGCTCAGTTGGTAGAGCAGATCGTTTACACCGATAAGGTCGGGGGTTCGAGTCCCTCATCGCGCACCACCGCCCTCTCTCTTTCTCAAACCTTTACAGTATGTTTTAAACGTGATATTTTCAAAACCGACCGCACCTTCAGCAGAAAGGACATATGGAACGGACTGTTCACATTCTCAACGAGGGACTACCCCTCTGCAGATTCTCTTTGAAGCTTCCTCGCGACTGGCCCATGGGTCACGTATGGGCATCTCTCAGCGATCGCGAACACGCAACGTGTGAAACGTGCAAGAGAGAGGTGGAGAACACCTTGAGAAGCATGGGGCTTCCTCAACGACTGCAAGCAAATCACAAGCGAGGAACACCACCCTGAAGCAGGACACCCCTCCCTATTTTCCGCACACAGGCCTAGCTACATTCGTGTGGCTAGGCCTTCCATACATGTATAATAGATACGGTATAATCTAGCATATCTTCCCGTAGCTCAATGGATAGAGCAGCGCTCTTCTAAGGCGTTGATGTGGGTTCGATTCCTACCGGGAGGACAATTATAGAGCAGGGTCTGCTGAAGAAACTGAACTCTTCTGCGTATCTTCAAAAAGGGCGCGCTTTTCTTCGAAACGTCGTACAGTATCATGTACGACTGTTTCATTTACCAGCACAGACTGTTCGTCGGTGCGTGGCTGAGGCAAAAATAATTCCCCACGATTTATTTTGAAGAAAAGATACCCACTGAGAACGCCGAGTGCAATCGCCAAAGAACCCGCACACAATAATATATATTTCCAATCGCGACGCGAGTTGAACAAATCATGAGAAGCGCTGTGTGAATGGCGCTTGAATATTGTTTTCAGAGTGTTAAAAGAAAATTTCATATGTGTTAGTTGGTTGTCAGGACACGCATATCAAAGACAACAGACCATGCTCCCTTCTCTGTCGCCGGCGCCTCAGTAGAGGCAAAAAATGGCGCCGGCGGAGCATTTCTCTCAACAGCAACTCGGTCGATAAACATACGATACGGCATGTGTTCTACCGAAGACAAAAAAGCTGTTACTGCACTCCACGAACCCTTTGCGTCAACACGAACAAACAATTTCTCTGCAGTGTCTGGTGCATCCGCTGGGGCCTCTTCGAGAGTGATCGAACCGATAGATACATCTGCTCCCACGCGTGCTCCCGCACCCTCAAGCACTTCAATAAACGACACCACATCATCCTTATGCACAAAATATGAATCAATTTTTTCTATATCTCCCCGAAGCTTTTCGGCAAATTTATCCATCACGCGAAGCTCTGCTTGGTGTTCGGCATACTGATCAATCTCAGCAAAGAGCGCGGAGGCTTTCTGATTTTTGTTTTTAATGTCCATGAGCAGAAAGGCGTACCCCACCAGTGTTGCCACCACAAGCAGTATCGAGACAATCAATATTTGTTTAGTAGAAAGTTTCATGGCAATTAAAAATCTCCCGTTATTTCCATTGAAAATGGAATGTCGCGGTCTTTTGCAAAATTGGACACCGGCACACTTGCAGATGAAAACGAAACATCAGACTGAATGCTCTTCAAAAACGACGTAAGACTCTCTCTGTCTTTTGCAAGACCTGTCACCATAATAAGGCCCGGGTTGTCTGTTGTTTTATGAGAAAAGACAATTGAGCCAATTTTAATATTGTCTGTTTTTCTGCGTGTGATGCGGTCGACGACATCGGTTGCTGTCGCCCCCTCATCACCCGCAAGAAGTGCGATTTTGGCACGAGTGTCTGCAAGCACCGCAAGCGCTTCCTGCCCACGCGGAGTTTCTTGCGCACGCATAGTTAATGATGCACGCTCTGCTTCTTGCAACCTCACTCCCGAGAGAATATATGACGGCACAAGAAAACCGGCAGACACAAGCACCGCACATGCCAAAACACCGAGCGCAACGATTGTCCGACGGTATGCATATTCCCGTCTTATGACTCGCTGTTGTTCTTGTGGTAAAAGATTTGTCATGGTCGTTTATGCATCGTGTCGAGACGGAAGCGCAAGGCCCACAGCCGCCGCAAAACCGAGAGATTCGTCCCGTGTAATATCTGGGATATACGTGTCGAGTGAAAAAGCATTGAGCCACACGTTTGCAACCTCAGTCGGAATACCAACATGTGCTGTGATAAATTCTTTTATACCAACACGTGTTGCACCCTCCCCACACAAAATAATTTTACCAATCTTCACTGTTCCCTTTTCTTTTTTCTCACCGTGCGCGTGCCAATATATTTTACTAATCTCGTCACCAAGCTCCTGTAGGGATTCCGCGGTGATAGACATTGTTGATGTAAATTGAACAGAGTCGCCAATAGCAATATAAAAACCTGTTTTTAGTCGCTCGAGATTGACGATAAGGTGTGGTGTTGGATCGTGCGGAGCAATAACCGACCGCGCTATCGCCTGAGACTCGAGCTCAAACTCTGTAACTGTCAGACCAGCGTCTGTAAACAGCGCGAGATATGTTTCAATAACTTTGTTGGGCACCGCGGAAACAGCAACTTCGATATGATCGGCAGGCTGTTCTGTTGGGATAACAGAAAAATCAAAAACAGTATCTGCCGGCTCAACGGGAATGTTTTCTGCAAGTGTAAACTCAACACTTCCCCGAAGCTCATCTGCAGATACAAGCGGAATCTGTGTTCGATACACAAAAGCTTTCTCTTCAGGAAGCGTTGCTTTTACATACGACAAACCATATTCCTGCTTAATCGCCTTAATAATATTCACAATCTCCTCTGGCTTGTGCACGTATCCAGCGTCGACCGCGCCCGTAGGAATAGGACGCTCAGCATAATTGCCCAACACAAAAGAATCGCTCTTGCGATGCAACTCCACAAACCTCAGTGCAGTATCCGATACAGAGAAACCAACAGACGGCATTTCAAGAAACGCGGGAGGAGGAAAAAAATCAAAGAAATTCTTTCGCGTACTCATTGCACTTATTATATACCATTTATCGTGCAGTCGTACCGGGAGGAACTGGTACGGAAGGTTCAAGAAGTGCAAATGCTGGAGCTGTGTCCGGACTTCCTGTATCCGATGCGAGCGCGAGTATCATTCCATTGCTTTCAAGGCCACGAATTGTGCGCGGCTCAAGGTTGGTAACAAAGACATGTGTCTTCCCCACCAGAGCCAATGGGTCTGGGTAATACATAGAGATACCAGACACGATCTGTCGGGGTGTTGCTTCACCGAAATCTACCGTGAGACGCAAGAGCTTGTCTGCATCAGGAACTTTTTCTGCAGATACAATCTTACCTGCTCGTATTTCTACCTTTTTAAAATCATCAATTGTAATCATGGTTATTATTGTGAATGTTTCTGTTTATCTAAAAAGCTCTGCAGTATAATCGCCGCCGATGACGCATCGAGCAACGGCGTCTTGCCTTGTATGTGGTGCGCCTGATGCGACGTGAGAAACTCTGGCTCAAGCTCGATGCGAACACCTGGGATTTCCAAAGACATCTGACCGATAAATTCACGAATGTGCTCCATCACTGGATTATCTTTACCAGAAAAATCTTTAGACTCCCCCACAACAATTGTCGACACGTTGTACTCTGCACACAGACCCTCAAGTGTCGGCATCAGGCGCGCGTCATTTTTCACAACAGAGTGCGGCAAGGCAAATTCATTGCTTTCATTTGAAAGCGCGATGCCTATACGTTTTGTACCGAAGTCTATACCCATGTATCGCATGGGTTCACTATATCAGATTTTTTTGCTATCATGGCCCCATGCTTACAGGAATCGAACAAGCACAAACAGTCTTTGGACAAAGCCCCGCGCTCCTCGTTATCCTTCTCGCGTGGACATTGTTTTGGAAAGGTCTAGCCCTTTGGAAAGCGGCTCGCCTCTCCCACAAGAGATGGTTTATCATAATCCTCGTACTCAACACACTTGGTATTGCGGACATCATCTACTTGTATTTCATCGCAAGAAAATATACAGTGGTATCCGAGACAGAAGAGAAAGCGGAAGAAGACGCACAGTAAACAATTAAAGATAGACCTATTGGCTGTATCGTATGGCCAATATTGGAGGAGTGGCAGAGTGGTCGAATGCACTAGTCTTGAAAACTAGAGGGCTCGTAAGGGTCCCGTGAGTTCGAATCTCACCTCCTCCGCCAACAGTACCCGCACGACACACATAGTGTATACTAAAGCTCTAGAACCCTCGCACCTTTTGAGAAAGGCGTCTCGTGCACTCCTTAGAACACTATCTTTTCCAAGAACTCGGCATCGGGGCCTCACGTGAGCCCACAAGCTTTGTACCCACCCTCAGGTACCAGAAGGCCATGGACATGCTCATCTACCTTGAGGAGGACGTGGGCTACGTATCCCGCCAACCGTCTCACGAGAGTCGAATTCGCATTCTCCACCACCCGCAGAACGAAGAACGCATTGTGGGTGTGCAGATTGTCGACATCTCTTCCCTGCGGGGACTGCGTACATGCACGTAAGCCACACAGACCAGTCTCGCGACTGGTCTGTATTTTTTAACCACACTCACCGTATACGTTGATATTTCCAACAAACAAGCATAAGCTAACAGGGTGTCAACGTGGTACCAAAGAACAATAATGCCTCTGATTCTTGCGCGCGAACTTGGATCACCCGAGATTCAAGCGATACGGAAAGAAGTACTTGCTCAAGCAACAGGAACAGTGCTCGAAATTGGCTCCGGACTTGGCTACAACTTCCCCTTTTACCCGCACATCGACAAACTCTACGCTGTCGAGCCGATCGAGGCACTTATCACACGGTCTAAAGAAAAGATGTCTACCGTGCCTTTTGCGGTAGAGTTTTTAAACACTGGGGCAGAAAACATACCCCTTCCTGACCATTGCATAGATACCGTAGTATCGACATGGACACTGTGTAGCGTCGCCAATCTTTCACAAACTCTTTCGGAAATAAAACGAATACTAAAGCCCACTGGTGTTTTTATCTTTGTTGATCACGGCGCTTCTCCTCGATACTTCGTGCGATTCATACAAACTATCTGGACACTACTGATGCGGCATTTCACTGGAAACTGTCATCACAACAGACACATTTCTGATGCGCTTACCAAAGCGGGGTTTACTATCGAACACATCACCTGCTCAGCAGAACCACGTAGCATACTTATCTACAACTACGAAGGAATTGCCCGTGCATAGACAACACGACATGTTACAATATGCGCATGGCACTATCTCCTATTGAGTGGCGCGCACTTGAACATCAACACGAAGAAAAAAATCCTGACTGGTACTGGGCAGTCGGCATCGTTGCCATTTCTGTAGCCGTTACTGCGATTATTCTCAACAACATTCTCTTTGCTGTCGTCATTCTCATTGGCGCAGCATCGATGGCGATGCATAGCACGCGCAAACCCCGCATCTTTGATGTCCGCATAGATGACCGAGGAATACAGATAGACCGGATGCGCTACCAATACGAGTCTCTCGTTTCTTTTTGGATAAACCAAGATGAAGAGCCTCCCACCCTGCTTGTGAAAATAGATCGTACATTTATCCCCCTCCTTGTAATACACCTTACTGATGTGCCAATTGAAGAAGTGCGAAACATCTTGAGAGAAAATCTCTACGAGACAAAACTAGAAGAACCTCTCCTTCAAAAGATATTTGAATACTTGGGCTTTTAGGTGTTTTATGCTACCCTTGCTTTCATCGCTCTCATAGTTCAATGGATAGAATGCGAGCTTGCGGAGCTTGCGATGTAGGTTCGATTCCTACTGAGAGCACCACGAACAAAAAAACCGCCTCGGGGCGGTTTTTTTGTTTATGCGATTTTCTTTATCATCGCAGCAATACGAGATTTCTTGCGAGATGCTGTGTTTGCCTTGATAAGACCAGTTTTTGTCGCCTTATCGAGGGTTTTCTGGACCTGAGACATAAATTTCTGTGCCTCTTTTTTGTCACCAGCAACCACAAGCTTCTTTATTTTCTTCATCGTCGTCTGAAGATCCGCTTTTCGGCGTGCGTTAAACACACGCTTTCGCGCAGAGTTTCGTAGTGCCTTTTTTGCTGAATCAGTGATTGGCATGTTCTTTGTATAAAAACGTATCGAGCATCGTAGCACATATCGCCCCAGGAGGCAACTTCTGCTATGATTACAGCCATGATTTCCCAACTGCGAGGAACCATCGTACACAAAGACCTCCGCATGGCCGTCATCGACGTCGGCGGTGTGGGCTACCGTATAACCTGTGCCCCATCCACCCTCAACGCCCTTCCCAACGATACTGAAGCACGTCTATGGACATACCTTGCCGTAAGAGAAAATGCTCTTGATTTGTACGGCTTTCTCACAAAAGAAGACCTCGACCTTTTTGAGCTTCTTATCACCGTCTCAGGCATAGGGCCCAAAACAGCAATCGGCATATTGTCCGTCGTTATGCCCGAAACTGTCCGTATGGCGATATCTTCTGGCGACAGCACCTACCTCACAAAAGTATCTGGTGTTGGAAAGAAGGTTGCCGAAAAGATTGTTCTCGAGCTAAAGGGTAAGTTTGATGGGATCGGCACTGACGGGCTTCACACGCAGAAAGATTCCGATGCTATCGAAGCACTTAAAGCCCTTGGTTACTCGCACGCAGAAGCACGAGATGCACTTCACAAGATTCCTCACGACATCGACAACGCATCTGAAAAGGTAAAGCACGCACTTAAAATTCTTGGCTCACGAACATAACATGCTCCGACAACTTAAAAAAATTATTCCAGCTCCTGTATTTAAAACATTTCAGCCACTCTATCATTTTATGCTCGCGTATGTCGGAGCCCTTGTCTATGGCTTCCCTTCTCGTAAGATGTGCGTCATTGGTGTAACGGGAACGAAAGGAAAATCTACAACAACCGAACTTATTGCGACAATTCTTGAGCGCGCAGGACACACAGTTGCGGTATCAAATACGATTCGCTTTAGTGTTGCAGGAAATAGCACACCAAACCTCTATAAGATGTCGATGCCTGGACGATTGTTTATGCAACAGTTTCTCGCGCGAGCACGCGCCGCTCACTGTACGCACGTTGTGATGGAAATTACATCCGAGGGTGCTCGCCAGTACCGACACCGCGGTATTGCGCTCGACATGCTTGTATTTACCAACCTCTCTCCAGAACACATTGAATCTCACGGTTCGTTTGAAAAGTACCGCGATGCAAAACGATCGATTGGAAGAGCACTTGCTCAGTCATCGAAAAAAGAAACCTGGATTGTCGCAAACAAGGATGATGTAGAGAGTACATTTTACCTCTCGCTTCCCGCGTCACACGCGCTTGCATTTTCACTCACTGACGCAGAGCCCTACTCATTAGACGAGCACACCGTCTCATTTACCTTTAACAAAGAACGTATCGTCGCGCCACTCACCGGACTCTTTAATGTATACAACGCACTCGCCGCAGTGACAGCAACCTCAGCACTCGGAGTATCGACAGACATTATACGAGATGCCCTTGCTGGTGTTGCGCAGATAAAAGGACGCGTTGAGCGTATTGTGGCGCGAGGAGATGCGGGCACACGACAGCAGATTGAAGTCGTCGTTGATTATGCGCACACCGCAGACTCACTTGAAAAGCTCTACACTGCATTTGCAGACAAACGGAAAATTTGTGTTCTTGGAAATACAGGTGGTGGACGCGACACATGGAAACGAAAAGAAATGGGTGCTATTGCCGACGCGTATTGCGATGCAATTATTTTGACTGACGAAGATCCGTACGATGATGACCCACGAAAAATTGTTGAGGATATGACAGAAGGTATTACCCGTGTGCCCTACCAGATTATTATGGACAGACGAGAGGCTATTGCGACAGCTATCAAAGAAGCGAACGCGGGCGACGTCGTCCTGATTACAGGAAAAGGAACTGACCCATATATCATGAGAGCACAGGGAGTGAAAGAGCCGTGGAGCGACGCCGACGTCGCCCGCGAGGAGCTCGAGCGAGCACTTTCCTAGGGCGTAGATTCTGTATAGAAATTCTTAATACCTCGATACGTCGCCTGAGCCATTCCCCACAATACGTCATCACGACCAGCGTCATGGAGTCGTGGTTCTGCAATATACGCATATTCAACAAGTATCGCTGGAATATCCAAACTATTTCGCGCACCAAGCGCAATCAGGTCTTTACTCTCAAGTACCCCACCTGCTTCAACCGGCAAATTACTTGGCGGTTGAGTCTTTAGAAGCTCGGCATATACAGCCTCACCCAGAGGCCGACTCATCGCGCCGTTACGCAAACTCATATCTGGGACATACAGCGAAAATCCTTTATACACACCAGCTTTTCCATATGGGCGTCCAGGATAATCATTAAAATGAACATTAATAATTGCGTCGACATGTTGCTCCTTTGACCACAGAGTAGTGCCGTAGAGTGTCATCGCCACATCGTCGGTCACACGATTGTGTTTAACATCATCCGGCTCATACGCAGCCTTCCCCATCTCCCCCACATACAAACGTTTACGTTCTTCGCGAAATGCCCGAATATCTTTTTCTCGCGTACTAAAAAAATCTAAAAGCTCTGGGATATAGTCGCCGTCTCGCTGTGTAATAACTGGATCAAAGAGTGGATCTGTTTTGAGCAAGTCATACACATGAAGCGCCAACTCTCTGTTGAGGTCTACTTCTCGCACCTGTTTAAACTGGGCGCCCCACACCGCATTGTCGTGTCCGACGACAATGAGCACACGGACTTTTTTCTCAGGAGTCACAGGTGCGCTATCATGCGCATTGCTGTCACCAGCGGCGAAAACAGAAATGGCAACAACGAGGGCCGAGGCTACCGCGAGGACGACGAGGTTTTTCATGGCGAAAGTATATCATGACAATCGTGTGGGTTTGTATATAATCAGCACATGCCAGAACTCCCAGAAGTACACACTACAAGCTCGGGTCTGCAAACGGTCCTCCCTGGCCTGCGTATCACTGATGCGTGGACAGACTACAAGAGCGCCTTCCATGCAGGCAAAGACAATATAAAAAATCCGTCGTTCTTCAAAACATTTCGCTCACACGTTGTCGGGAAAAAAGTGTTGTCTGTCAGCAGAGTTGGTAAAAATATTCTCATCCATCTTGAAAAAAATCTCACGATTCTTGTGCACATGAAAATGACAGGACATCTCCTCTACGGCACGTATGCGCGCAATGGCAGACTATGGCGCGCAACAACTGCAGGACCTCTGCGCGACGATCCATTCAATCAATGGATACATTTTGTACTCACACTTTCAAACAAACACCATCTCGCCCTCTCTGATATGCGCCGGTTTGCAAAAGTAACACTCCTTGCGACAGACACGATCGCACACTCCAAAGACCTTGCACACATTGGCCCAGACCCAACATCTCCCACATATACCCTTGCACTATTTACACAAGCTGTTCGTACCAAGCCAAAGGGACGCATAAAAAGTGTGCTCATGGACCAAGCACTCATCGCTGGTATCGGCAACATTTATTCTGATGAGATTTTGTGGCGAGCCGGAATTCACCCCGCGACACCGGTGGGGTCTCTTTCCCGCAAAGCACTCACATGCATCTTTAAAGCAATACGACCAGTACTGACAACGGGCGTTGGTTTGGGCGGAGATTCAACGTCAGATTATAGAGATATCCATGGAAACAAGGGCTCATTTCAGGGTGCTCACCGAGCATACCAGCGCACCGGAGAGCGATGTGTCAAACGTGGTTGCGCGGGCACCATTGCTCGAATAGTGATCAGTGGCCGAAGTGCTCACTTTTGCACCAAACACCAAAAGCTCCTACAATAAAGACTATGGAAAAAACGATGTTTCTCCCCGCGCTGGTGATTATCATTGCGATTGTTGTCTATGTACACCAGTCTGGCGGTCTTGTTACAAACAGAAACACATCATCAAGTGCCTCAAACTGGGGCGGCACATCAGAAATCGCTGGTCGTTCCGACGATCAAAATTCTTCTCCGTACTCATCTCGTGCGGGCATTTCAGAAGTGATGAACCCTGGAAGTGTGGCGTCTGCGGAATATGTAAACATATATGTATCATCTGGCTCAACACCAATAGACATTACTGGATGGTCTCTTGAAAGCGACATCACCGGAAGTCGCGCTGTGATTGGCACCGCTTCCCCACTCCCTGGTAGAAAAGATGCCGACCGCATTGTTCTCACAAAAGAAAGTCGACTTTACCTTATCTCTGGATCGTCCCCATCCTTTGGATCATTTCAACTAAACAGGTGTACTGGCTATTTCAACAATTCTGGACGATACATCCCAGAGATACCTTTCTCATGCCCCAACCCACTCGACAACATTCCAGAAACGCTTGAGGATAACGACGAAGACTGCGTTGATTTTATACAATCACTCGACACATGTGAGCTTCCTCGACAGAGTCTTGTTGGCAGACTATCAAGCGCATGCAGAGCGTACATCAACAGTGCCGCATCATACGACGCATGTGTTGATACACATGCGCAAGAGTCTAATTTTTACTCAAACAATTGGCACGTCTACCTTGGTAGTCGAGGGATTTTGTGGAAAGAAAAACACGACACAATCAGACTCCTCGACAGAGAAGGACGAACGATTGACGTCTACACCTACTAACCCATCAGGGCAACAAGCCAAACAACACAACACCGACAGCCACCGATACGTTGAGGGATTCTTTTGTACCATGCATCGCAATCTCAGCGATGTCGTCACATAAGGAGAGAATGTCTTCAGGAATTCCTGTGACTTCATTACCGAAAATAAACGCGACAGCACCCCCAGTAGGCAGTGCAATATGTCGATAATCCACCGAACGTTCATGTTGCTCCACAGCGACAATACGCACCCCTTCTGCACGAAGGCGCTGTATGAGCGTTTTCGTATCAGCAACATATTCCCATGGCACCGTCTTCTCTGCCCCAAGTGCAACCTTTGCAATATCCGCACGCGCCCGACCAAAACGATCTATTGGCGCTGGAGTGTGCCCTGTGAGAAACACCCGAGAAACACCCGCGGCATCTGATGTCCGAAAAATAGAGCCGACGTTGTGTACACTGCGAATGTCTGGCAATACAACATATGTATTCATGTCCACACCATACACCATTTCTTGTTGCTTTGGTATAATCTCCTCATGTTGAGCATATTCCCCGCCCTCTTAAGTCTAGAACTCCTCGCGCCATTTCTTCTGCGAGTAACCCTTGGTGCATTTCTCGCATGGAACTCCTACACGATTCTCAAAACAGGAACCATGCATATGCCCGAGCGCATGCGTTCGGTTGGAAGGATTATCACTGTCTTGTATGGCATGTCTGGTGTTCTACTTGTCGTTGGTCTCTTTACACAACTCGCCGCTCTCGTTGTTGCGATACTGACAGCACTCATGCTGGTCTATGTTGTGGCGTCTCGCTCACCAGAGCACGCACACACTCACCGCATGCCACTTGTATTTGTGCTCGCAATATCTGTCTCGCTTATATTCCTTGGCGCGGGCTTTTACGCCATAGACTTGCCGTTATAATTCTGGTATATTCTCTGTTATTCGCTTACGCGAACTATATCCGCCTATAGCTCAGTTGGTAGAGCAGGTGCCTTTTAAGCACTTGGTCCCAGGTTCGAGTCCTGGTGGGCGGACACGGAAAAGTTCTCCGAAACACACCTTTCAAAAGGAGGGTTACCATGGACGGGACAACCAAGGCGCACGTGCAGACGATTCTGGATTTCCTCTGCGAAGAGACCATTCCGCTCGCAAAGCTGCCCAACGTCGATGTGCTCTTCGTGTTCGGGAGCTCAATGCGACAGACGGCAGAACATGCCGCTTCCGTGTGGCATCGCGCGAAGGCCCGCCACATCGTCGTTTCCGGCAAGGGGTGCGAGTCCTCTCTCCCTGGAGGGTATGAGACCGAGGCAAACTTCTTCTCGAGCATCATGCAAGAGAAAGCGGTGCCTCGCGAGGTCATCATCATCGAGGGTTCAGCGACGAACACCTTGGAGAATGTTCTTTTCGGGATGAAGGCGGCAGAGAAAGCGGGCGTACTCGTGCGCTCCGCGATTCTCTGTGGTCTCGCACCGCACACGAAGCGTATGCGTGCCACGTTCAAGAAGCAGTTCCCCGACGTTGAGACTGTCGGCAGTGGCGCATACCTACCGGCGCAGTTCTTCCAGTCTCCCGACATGCTCAACAAGCTTGTCGGTGAGCTGACGCGCTTGCGCAAGTATGCGCGTCAGGGAGACATCGCCCCTGTGGAGATTCCCACGGCGGTGGAGAACGCGGCAAACACGCTTCGCCACATCCTAACCAGGCGCATCACGCCCAATTAGTGGCGCTCACGCTGAGCGCGCCCCAGAAATGGGGCGCGCTTATTTTTATATTGTAAGAAGAAACCTCTCAAGTGCGATACCCAAGTCTACAACCCCCCGCCGTGCGTCGTGGTAGAAAGAAACAAACCGCGCGGACATCGTACGAAGCTCCTCGTGTGAAAAATTGCGCGCAAAGCCACTGGCCTTTTGATACACAAATGGTTTAAGTCCTGCATCCTCTGCACTCTGTGATTGTGTTGCGAGCAACATACTTTTTATCTGCCACAGCAAAATACCGTGTATTTCTTCTGGCTCACTTCCCGCTTCAAGCGCCTGCTGGTACAAGACCCATAACTGTTTTTTATCTCGCTTGCCGAGCGCGTCGGTGAGAGAAAATATATTAAATGGTTTTGCTGATACACGCTCTTTTTCTTCAAACTCCTGCACCTTCTGTGCATACTTCTCTATCTTTTTAAGTGTCGCCTTATCTACTGTTGCCTCAAGACACAAAAACACATTATCTGATTCTTGAATCTCACGCGCGCCATCGACAATACGCTCTTTCGCATCTACTTGTTCAAACACATGATCAAGCACGACGATATATTTGTGCTCAAAAAGCCCTTGTCCCCCGATAAATTCCTCAAAGCGAGCCGCGTCCCATGTTTCGGCATCCATTTTGAAAACCGACGCATCGGGCTTTTTCTTTTGTAACACGTCAAGTAGTTCGTGAAGTTTTTCACGTGATTTTTTTGTATCCGAGCCGTAGAGAAAATACAACATTGTGTGGTGTTAGACCTCTTCTGTTTCTCCCCAGTTATCTCCAATCTTACCTTTCACAAGCATCGGCACGCCTCGAGACTGCTCTGGTGTGAGCACGCCTTCCATGAGGTTTTTGAGCTCTGGCACAACAGCACCGACGGCATCTTCAGCAATTTCAAACACGAGTTCGTCATGCACCTGCATCAAAAGATACACTTTTTCAGTGAGGTTGCGCGAATGGATGTGTGCACAAATACGTGACATCGCTATTTTTATAATATCCGCCGCTGTTCCCTGCATCGGTGCATTCATCGCCATACGTTCGTTTTGTGCTTGGATATATGGGAGCTTCGAGCGAATATTTGGGAAATATCGTCGGCGTCCAAACAATGTTTCTGTGTAGCCGAGCTTTTTTGCGGACGCCTTTACTGATTCAAGATACGTAGCAAGTCCACTAAACGTAGAAAAATATTCATCAAGAAACTGTTGGGCCTCATCGCGTGAAGTTCCCAAGTTTCCACGCAAGGCATTTACACCCATGCCATACAAAATGCCGAAGTTGATAACCTTCGCCCGACGACGCATCTCATGATCCACCTTTTCTGGCGGCACCTTAAACACCGCCGATGCAACACCCGCGTGAATGTCTCCACCTGATCTAAAAATCTCGATGAGCTTTTCATCCCCAGAAAGAAACGCCGCGACACGAAGCTCAATCTGGGAGTAATCAAAAGCAACAAGTTTAAAACCTTTTGTTGCAACAAAAGCATTGCGAATACGACGCCCTTCGTCTGTTTTGATAGGGATGTTTTGAATGTTTGGGTTGTTGGAAGACATGCGACCAGTGGTTGTGCCGTGCTGAAGAAATGTCGCATGCAGGCGCCCATCTTCTCCAAGCATTGTTGGGATATTGTCTATGTATGTAGAAAGAAGTTTCTGCAACATACGATACCGCAAGATATGATCGATAATCGGGTGCAGGTCGCGCATTTTCTCAAGCTCGCTTTCGCGCGTAGACTTCACGCCCCCAGCAGTTTTCTTGAGACCTTTGGCTGTAAGACCAAGCTTGTCAAAAAGAATCGCCCCCATTTGCTTTGGAGAATTGATATTAAACTTCTCATCTGCTGCTTCCCAGATTTTCTCTTCGAGAGCTGACAGTTCTTTATGATATTGAAGCGCGAGTGTTTTCAGATATCCAGTATCTACCGTAATACCTCGCTTCTGCATTGCGTCGACAACGTCCATGAGTGGTTCCTCTATTTCTTTAAACACACGCATAAGATTTCGCTTCTCAAGCTCGGACATAAGAAACTCGCGCGCACGCTCCGGAGAATCCGTGTGTGCAAACCGCAACACATCTTCAAGCGTCGGACTAGTGATATTTGAGTCGATAATCCAGAGCGCGATAGAAAGAGCACGTTCGTCTCGGGCAGAGAGTGTCGATGGACCACTCACGGTCGACACGGATGCGTGCTCGCTAGAAGGCTTCCCCAACGCTTCACGCACACGTGGCACCAAAGACCTAAATTCAAGTTTGGAAAATAACTCTTCGACAGTCTCGATGCGCACCGATTCTTTCCAAATCGTATCTGGCACGGAAAATTGTATCGGCGCATCGCGACGAATAGTCGCCAATGTTTTTGAAAAAAGTGCCTCCTCTTGTCCCGCTCGCAACAATTCAATAATGCGCGGCTTAATCCCCGCTTTCACAAAAGCTTCATCCGCAGATGACTGCGCGAGAGCACGATACATGTCTTCAAGAGAACCAAACGTCTGGATGAGTGTTGTCGCTGTCTTTTCTCCAATACCCGCGATACCGATAATGTTGTCTGACGGATCTCCGCGCAGTCCTTTAAAATCTGGCAGAAGTGCTGGCGGAAAACCAAAACGTTCCACAACAGCTCGCTCATCGTAAATAACTGTATCTTTAATACCCTTACGCAAAGTGTACACACGCACCTTCTCGCCATCGACAAGTTGGAGTGTATCCATATCACCAGACGCAATCACTACGGCAATATCCGCACGATGCTTTACCTGCTCTGCAATCGTGCCGAGCATGTCGTCGGCCTCAAATCCCGCATGCGAGTACATTGGAATACTTAGTGCAGAAAAAATATCCTTTGAGCGCTCTAGTTGTACGATGAGCGCATCATCTATTTTTTTACGAGTTGCCTTGTATTCTTTATACGCTTCGTGCCGATGTGTTTTTTCAGGCAAATCATAACAGGCAACGATATATTCTGGAGAAAGCTCGCTGACAATTTTAAGAAGCATCGTGCACAAACCATACAAGGCACCCGTTGGCTCACCGCCAGAAGACGCAAAGTCTGGAAGGGCGTGGTATGCACGATGAATAATCGCGTGAACATCAAGAAGAACAAGTGTCTGTGGTTGTTGTGAGTGTTCTGTTTTACTCATGAGAAATTGTATACGACCGCGTCGTATCATCGATATATTCACACGCCACACGGATATGTGCTGGCATACCTTCCGCGACGCGCTCGGGCCATTCTATACATACAAGTGTACGCGAATCAGCAACAAGATCGTGCCAACCAATATGGTCAAGCTCACGTAAGGACTCAATGCGATACGCATCGATATGAACGAGGTGTTGAAACGTCTGCTGAAGAGCTTGGTCAAGCTTGTATATTTTTTGCAAAACAAATGTTGGGCTCGCAACAGCGCCCTCGACGCCAAGGGCGCGCGCAACACCCTGCACAAATGTCGTCTTCCCCGAACCTAAATTTCCATACAAACCAACGATAGTTGCCGAGGGTGCGCCCCTCTGAGAATCACACAGAGATATCACAAATTCTTTGGCATATGCCTGTGTGTCTGAGGGGGTGTGTGTCTGGATGTGTGGGGCTACCATGAAGTCATTGTAACAAAAAAGACATGGAAAAACCCCCAGACGCAAGCGCCTGGGGGCATGAGGGTCTCTCCCCTCAGTCTGCGACTCCGTCGGGGTCGCGTGGCTCATGTGGCCGATGTCAGCGAAACTCGCGGACAAACCGGCCGTTTGCGAGGTAGTCCTGCACCCCCTCGGCCGAACCGAAGGAGGCACCGTACTGGGGGCTCAGCCACGAGGTGGCGCCTCCCAGAATCCCGCGCGGGCGATTGTCGCCAGGCACGGGGCCGTTTCCTTCCATGTCCCACGAACGGTGGTGGGTGGAAGTCTTGCCGTCCGGGTCGGTGAACGTATCCGTCACCGACCCCTGGTGGTGGTACGAACAACCACCAACAGCCACCAGCGCGACACCTGCAAAGGCAACAAGGTACTTCATATGTCTCTCCGTAGAGATGCGTGTACGAAAGACGCGCGTCTTTCGATATTTCCTACTGTTAATTATATCACCTTTATACGGTAGCGTCAAGCATGATTGTTTCCCCCGACAGTATGGTGGTACTATATAGTGCATATGGTTGAATTCAACGAAGAAAAACAAAATCGCCGCATTGAAGAACTAAAAAAACACGAGGCTGAAAGACTTACAGAGATGCTCGCTCCGAAATATGGCTTGTCATACATCAATCTTTCAGAAACACCGATCAACATAGACGCACTCCGCGTTATCAAAGAAGAAGACGCGCTCAAAGCGGAAATAGCTCCTTTTAATATTCTCGACAAAAAAATTCATGTCGGCGTGCTTTCCCCCAACCACGCCGAAACACAGGCGACTCTTGAGGATCTCAAACAACGTGGCTATATCCCGCTCACCTATCTCGTTTCGCCAGAGAGTCTTAAAAAGGTGTGGGGTCGCTACAAAGACCTCTCGATGTCGACAGAAACAAAGGGTGGCGCACTCGATATTTCAAACGAAGAAATTTTAGACTTGCTTCAAAAGACGACGAGCATCGAAGACCTAAAGCATCTACTTGAAGAAAGTTTGTCTGGAAAAAAGACCTACCGCATCACTCGCTTCCTTGAAACACTCCTTGCGGGCGCTCTCGCCAACAAAGCATCAGACGTGCACATCGAGCCAGAAGAAAACTATGTGCGCCTACGATATCGTCTTGATGGTGTACTTACCGACATCCTTCGTTTTGATACCGAAACATACAACCTCCTCCTCTCACGTATCAAACTACTCTCAAACCTCAAGCTCAACATAGACAACAAAGCTCAAGATGGGCGCTTTAGTATCAAACTCAACGACGCTGAAATAGAAATCCGAACATCTCTCCTCCCTGGAGCATACAGCGACTCTGTCGTACTTCGAATACTCAATCCAAAAGCGATTTCTGTGCCCCTCGAAGATCTCGGCATCCATCCGCGACTTCTCGCAATGCTTCAGCACGAGCTCGGCAAGCCAAACGGTATGATTCTCACCACTGGCCCAACCGGTTCTGGAAAAACAACAACACTCTACGCATTCCTCAAAAAAATCCACTCCCCGGATATCAAAATCATCACCATTGAAAACCCGATTGAGTATCACTTGCCGGGTATTGTACAAACTCAAACAAATGACGAGGGTTACACGTTCCTCGAAGGTTTACGTTCTGCGCTTCGACAAGATCCCGACATCATCATGGTTGGAGAAATTCGCGATAGCGAAACGGCAGAAATCGCCGTGAACGCCGCGCTCACGGGCCACCTTGTCTTCTCAACACTTCACACCAACAACGCCGCGGGCGCTTTCCCCCGCCTCATCGACTTGGGCGTTAACCCAAAAGTGCTCACCTCTGCTGTTACTGTGTGCATGGCCCAACGTCTTGTGCGCAAACTATGTCCAGCATGTAAAGAAAAAAAGGCGCTTGCGGGCGCAGAAAAAGAAACTGTTGATCGCATCATCCACAGCATCTCCGACCACACCTACCTCGAAGGCGTCAACGCCGACTCAATTTATGAAGCAAAGGGGTGCGCGGAATGTAATTTCACTGGATACAAAGGACGCGTTGGTGTCTACGAAGCTATCCGTTCAGACAAGAACGTTGAAGATGTTGTCCAACAAAACCCGAGCGAGCGAGAAATTAAAAAAGCAGCTGCTTCTCAGCAGATGCTTGATATGCAACAGGACGGAATTCTCAAGGCAGTACAGGGTATTACCTCTCTGGATGAGTTGCGTCGCGTGATCGACCTTGATGAAGCGATCTAAACCACAGTTTTAAGAATTTACAATATTGCGCAAACCTGTGGTGTATGAATAATTAAGGAGGTAGAGATTTACGAAAAACATCCAAGGCATAAATCTCTAAGCAACACTTTCAATATTCGTACCAAAAGTTGAATATTTCCCAAAGGATAACCCCAGCAAACCACCGAAGTGGTAACCAGAATGTCCTCTAAAGAGATATTACCAAGGCCAAAAGGCCTCGTTGCTTAGAGATTTATATCTTGGATGTAAAGAATTGCGGAAGGCTCCCTATACTACCGAAAGCTACTTAAAATGCAAGTGGCTTTGCCTTCTCTGCACCAACACCAATATCCTAGCACACTATTAACTTTCTGTCAAGAAGCTCTGCTTGGTCACGATTTTGGTATACTTAGCGCATGAAAAAAGAGTCCCCACGCACAACAGACAACGCAGACGCTCGGATTGAAGATAAGGACACCTCTTCCCTCGACCACACCCTCCGCCCTGGTAAGTGGCATGAGTATATTGGTCAGAAAAATATAAAAGACAACCTGCACATTTTGCTTACCGCGGCGCGCGAACGCAACCACCCACCAGAGCACATTCTTTTTTATGGACCACCAGGTCTTGGAAAGACAACACTCGCTCACCTTATTGCAAAAGAAACGGGTGCGCAGATGAAAGTAACATCTGGCCCCGCTATCGAAAAAGTTGGCGACCTCGCTTCAATTCTCACCAACCTATCACACGGAGACATTCTTTTTATCGACGAAATCCATCGTCTCAACAAAGCAATCGAGGAGGTTCTCTACCCCGCGATGGAGTCTGGTGTACTCGACATCATCATTGGCAAAGGCCCTTCCGCGCGCACAATCCAGCTCGAGCTCCCACTCTTTACGCTCATCGCCGCGACCACTCGTATCGCGCTCATCTCTTCTCCACTTCGATCACGTTTTTCTGGGGGAATATTCCGACTAGAGTACTACAGCCAAGACGAGATTGAGGAAATCGTAAGACGATCGGCGCACATTCTTGGCATAGAGACAGACGACGGCGCGGTACGAGAAATAGCAAAACGAAGTCGGTACACACCGCGAACCGCCAACTATTTCCTCAAACGCTGTAGAGATTTTGCTCAAGTACACAAACAACCTCTTTCAAAAGACATGGTAGACAAGGCGCTCAATCTCCTCGGCATCGACGAAGCAGGGCTCTCACCATCAGACCGCTCGATTCTCTCCACCATTGCAGAGAAGTTTAAGGGTGGCCCTGTTGGCCTCAACACACTCGCCGCCTCCCTCTCTGAAGAACAAGCAACCATCGAAGAATTCAACGAGCCGTACCTACTGCAAGTTGGTTTCCTCGAGAGAACACCGCGCGGACGAACACTGACAGACGCAGGATACAAACACATAGAAACACATAATCGTTAAACACCATGGCAGGACATAATAAATGGTCACAGATCAAAAGACAGAAAGGTAAAACTGATGCACAAAAGAGCAAGCTGTTTTCAAAATACGCTAAGCTCATTACTCAAGAAGCAAAAAAGAGTAACGGCAATGTAACATCACCGGGGCTCAAGGCAGCTATCGAACGTGCTCGAGCAGACAACATGCCGAGCGACAATATTGAGCGAGCGATCAAAAAGGCAACAACCCAAGCAACCGACCTTGAATCCATTACCTACGAAAGCTACGGCCCAGGAGGATGCGCTATCGTCATCGACGCTCTCACCGACAACAGAAATAAAGCTGCTCAAGAGATAAAACACATTCTCTCCAACCACGGACTCGAGCTCGCGGGTATCGGCGCCGCAACATGGGCGTTTGAAAAACAAAATGGCGAGTGGACTCCAAAGACAACTGTCCCGATTTCAGACACAGATGCCAACACACTTGAGACAATCATAAACGAGCTTGAGGAAAATGATGAGGTCCAAGGGGTGTACACGAATGCAGAATAAAACTTCGCACAAACCAACACGCATACTTGCGGTCGACCCTGGCTACGAACGCGTTGGTATTGCAATACTTGAAAAAGATGGCGCCACCCGCGAGCGTGTTGTGTTTTCAGAATGTTTTCGTACGTCAACAAAAGACCCCCATGCGCGTCGCCTCTCCCTCATTGCCGAAGAAATCCACTCTGTAATCACCACACACGCCCCGGAGGCGCTCGCTATTGAAGAATTGTTTTTCAACGACAACAGAACAACGGCAATAAAAGTAGCGGAAGCGCGCGGTGTTGTACTAAGTGAAGCGGCGCGACAAGGTCTTGCTGTCTATGAATATTCCCCACTTCAGGTAAAAGTTGCCGTAACTGGATATGGACGTAGTGACAAATCTCAGGTCATTATGATGGTAGAAAAACTCGTCCAGATGCCAAAAAAACGGGCGCTTGATGACGAGTACGATGCTATCGCAATAGGGTTGACGCATCTTGCCTGTGTACGCCCAGTATCCTATCGATAAATTATCCACATAAGGCGCTCATTTTTATTGCAAAAATTTTGGTATTTGTTAAAAATAAGTATCCGCAAAAACCATTAGGGGGCGCGGTCTTACAAATAACTTTTACGTACATGGATAGAAACGAGTTTGAGGTTCTCGATGAAGAAATGACGGATGGTGAGGTATTTGAAGACGAAGAGGACGAAGATGAAGTGGAGTTTCCTGGAGAAGAAGGAAAGGATCTAGAAGAAAAAGATATTGAGGAGGAGGAAGACGAAGAGGACGATATGGATGGTGATACACCAGAGTCATTCTAAAGAAAAAGACCGCCGTGTGGCGGTCTTTTTCTATGACTCAACAACGATTTTTACGAAACGACGCTTCCCTACCTTAAGAGTTGCGTTTTTCCATACAATAAAAAGTGGGTCGGTAACTCGTGTGCCGTCCTCCATATCCTGAATAGCACCCTCAGACACAAGACGCCTGAAGTCTGATTTTGATTTTACAATACCATTGGCAACGAGTGCCTCACCAAGCGGTGCGTTTGGAGCAAGATGTATTTCCTGTATATCATCAGGAACGCCCCCCTTCTGAAAGGTTTCGATAAACGCTGTGTGCGCATCCTCTGCGGCGCGCGCTCCGTGGTAGAGGGTTACGATGTGTCGTGCGAGCGTAAGTTTTGCATCACGCGGGTTTGCTCCCATCTCAAAACCTTTTTCGATAGCGCCAATCTCTGCTTCTGACATATCTGTACAGAGCAAAAAGTATCGAGTAATAAGGTTGTCACGCAACGACATCACCTTTCCAAACATGTCATGCGGTTCATCGGTAATATTGATGACATTGCCCCAACTCGTAGACATCTTTCGGCCATCTGTGCCCTCAAGCATTTGCACCGTAAGGACATCTTGCTCAGGCATGCCATAGTGTTTCTGAATTATTCGTCCCGCTTTTAGGTTAAACAACTGATCAAAACCGCCAATTTCGACATCCGCCTTTACCCGTACCGAGTCGTATCCTTGCATGAGGGGGTACAAAAATTCTCGCAGTGACACCTCTTCCCCCTTCTCAAGACGGTCTTTAAAATTGCGCCTATTTGACATCTGCTGAACAGAAAAACTTTCTGCAAGCTCAGTAATTTCCTCAAAACCAAGCTTGGAGAGCCATGTACTGTTGAAATGAAACTCCGCGCGTCGCATGTCGATAATTTTTCCAACCTGCTGTTTATAGTTGACGAGGTTTTTTTTGATAGCCTCGTGTGAAAGCATTGGGCGTTTATCGAGCTTGTCTGATGGGTCACCAATGCGCGCAGTAAAGTCGCCGACAACAAAGACCACCTTGTGCCCAAGATCTTGAAACGCACGCAATTTCCTGAGCGCAACCGCGCGACCAATATGAATCTGTGAACCTGTCGGGTCAAACCCAAGTTTTACGCGCAACTGCTTGCCTGAGCGCAATTTCTTCTCAAGAGATTCTGCGACAAATACATCCTCAACTCCACGAGTAAGGATATTTCGTATTTGTTCTTGGTTGGTACTTACCTGTGGTGTAGATCGTGAAAATAACCTTTTCATAATATCGTTACTCTAGCATATTCACGTACGCTTTGGTACGACGACAGTCTGCGGGGTGGTATGTTAGAATGGAGGTCTATGAAGCACATCGCGAAGGCCGCGCAGCGATGGTCCAAGCGCACCGGCATCCAAAATATCCTTTTGTTAGGCCTTGGAATCTTTGTCGTCGGCATGTCTCTCTTTATCTTCTGGATATCAACCTTCCAGCTTCCGACGCTCGATTCATTCCAGGAGCGCAAAGTATCACAATCAACAAAAATCTACGACCGCACAGGGCAGGTTTTGCTGTATGACGTCTACCAAAACATCAAGCGCACCGTTGTTCCTTTCGACCAGATATCTCAGCATGTAAAAGATGCCACAATCGCTATTGAAGATAAAGAATTTTATACTCATCACGGTGTAAAGCCGTCTTCGTTTATTCGAGCAATCTTTGCAAACCTCAAAACACTTGAGTTTAGCCAAGGGGGGTCAACTATTACTCAACAGGTTGTAAAAAACTCCCTCCTCACGGGTGAAAAGAGTATTTCTCGAAAAGTAAAAGAGTGGGTGCTTGCAATAAAGCTTGAGCGTATTCTCACAAAGGATCAGATTTTGAGTATGTACCTTAATGAGATTCCATACGGAGGAAGTCTCTATGGCGTTGAGGAAGCGAGTAACGCATTTTTTAATAAGTCAGCAAAGGACCTCACTATCGCAGAGTCTGCATACCTCGCATCACTCCCTAAAGCACCGAGCTATTATTCTCCCTACAGAAACCGTGAGGCGCTTGATGAGCGAAAAAATATCGTCTTGCAAGAGATGCTGAAAGACGGATACATCACCCAAGAAGAGTACGACTCTGCAAAAAAAGAGCAGGTTGTCTTTCAAGACCAACAGAGCCTCGGCATCAAAGCTCCACACTTTGTGATGTTCGTAAAAGATATTCTTGAAAAAAAGTACGGTACACAAGTGCTTGAAGAAGGTGGTCTTAAGGTAATCACCACCCTCGACTACCCCCTCCAAGAGATGCTTGAGAAAGAAGCAAAAGCATTCGCTCTACAAAACGAAAAAGACCACCAAGCAGAAAACGCTGCCGCTGTTGCGATTGACCCAAAAACAGGGCACATACTTGCCATGGTTGGTTCGCGAGACTATTTCGATACAGAAATCGATGGTCAGTTTAATGTTGCGCTCGCAAAACGACAGCCGGGTTCTGCCTTTAAACCTTTTGCATATGCAGAAGCCTTTGCAAAAGGATACACACCAGAGACAGCACTCTTTGATGTAAAAACTCAGTTTTCAACGACATGTGCACCAGACGACCAAAGCAATGAAAATGGTTGCTACTCTCCGCAAAACTACGATGGAAAATATCGTGGTCCAATCACAATGGCCGCCGCGCTTGCCCAATCTATCAATATACCCGCAATTAAAACCCTCTACCTTGCGGGTATGAAAGATGTGCTTCAGCTTGCACGAGATATGGGTGTACAAACACTCACCGATGTAAACCAGTACGGTCTCACCCTCGTTCTCGGAGGTGGTGAGGTTACCCTTTTAGATATGACAAGCGCATACGGCGTATTTGCAAACGACGGCGTGCGTCATCCATACCAACCAATCCTTGAGATTGATCAAAAAAACGGATCCCCTATGGAAAAACCAGCCGATGAATCCACCACCGTTATCTCCGACCAAGTTGCACGTCAGATTTCTCAAGTTCTCTCTTCGGACGAACTCCGCTCCCCGATTTTCGGCGTTCACTCACATTTATATATTCCTGGCCGAGAAGTTGCCGTAAAAACTGGAACCACCAACAACTATCGTGATGCGTGGATTATTGGTTACACACCAAGTCTTGTTATTGGTGCATGGGTTGGTAATAACAACAACACACCGATGGACAAAAAGGTTGCTGGATACATCGTCGCTCCGTTTTGGAATAAGGTGATGGTACAAGCGCTTAAAAAATACCCTGTTGAATCCTTCCCAGAACCAACACAAGAAGACCTCCTTGGTATCAAACCTGTACTTCGAGGAAAATGGCAAGGCGGAGAAAGTTTCCCTATCGACACCATCTCTGGAAAACGCGCAACTGAATATACACCACAAGAGACACTCGACGATGTTGTTATCGGCCAGATACACTCTATCCTCTACTGGGTCAATAAAAACGATCCTCGAGGCCCACAACCAGAAAACCCTGGGGCTGATCCTCAATATGATCGCTGGGAGTATGCTGTGCAAAAATGGAAAAACGATAACCATATCACCGAGCTTGATGAGGATGCAGTACCTACAGACTACGACGATGTCCACACCCCAGCAAAAATGCCTCACGCATCAATCGAATCTCCTCGCTCAGACCTCGTATACGGCCCTAATGAGCGAATCTCAGCGTCTATTGAGTACTCTTCGACATATCCCGTGCAGAAAGTCGAATACTACCTAAACGACAACTTTATCGGCAGTAGTTCCTACGCACCATTCTCAATTTCATTTGTCCCAAGCGACACAGAAAACATCACTATGGGAGAAAACACGTTTAAAGCCGTTGTCTTTGATACCGTATTCAACAAAACTGCTGTAGAAAAGAAATTTACTGTTAAACCCTAACGAATATCTGAAATAGATGAGCCTAACGCGCGTACCCTTCCAAGGATCGCGTTTTTCTTTATAAATACTTGGCTCTTTACCACTGTCGATGCTTGTATCGACACAACACCAGACTGTATAGTGATTTTTTCAGTTGAAATATCAATACCAACTTCTTGCTTAATAGCTTCTGCCACTATCTGTCGTACCGCACCGTGAGATGAAAGAAGTTTTTTAAATCGCTGAAGAAATGACGATATATTCTCCATAATTATCGATTCATTGGCATCACCAAATAGAGAAACGATTTATCTGATACACCACGAATAACCACCGGCCTACTCTGTCCATTAAAGCTAAGGGAAATACTATCGGATTCTATCGACTGGAGACAATCAATAATGTACTTATAATTAAAATTCATATCGACATCTTCCCCACTAAACACTGCGTCTATTGTATTTGTATTCTCTCCAATGTCTGAGTTTTTTGTTTGTACCTGAAACATCTTCTTTGAAGGAAGTGCTTTCACGTTTATCTGATTTAATTTATTTGAAAAAATATTTGATATCTTCAGTGAGTTTGCGAAGTCCTGCTTCAACATCACTACTTCAGTCGCGTATTCTTTTGGAATAATCTGTTTGTAGTCAGGAAAAACACCGTCAATAACTCGAGATGTAAGATATACATTCTCAAGATTAAACGCGATCTGATTTTTCTCTAAGTTAACAGTGACATCACCATCCATTCCTTCCAGAACCCTAATAATTTCTGGAATATTTTTAAATGGAATGAGTAGGCTCGTAAAATCCTGAATCTTCTTTGCTTTAATCTTTTTCTCAGCGAGTCTAAATGAATCTGTAGCAACAAAGATAATATTATCCTCATCATCACAGTAAACATACACGCTCGACAACTCAGACTTTATACTCGAAACAGCCGCACTATACCAGACAGACTTCAAACCCCGTACAAAGTCTTTTGGATTAATTTTGAAAGACTTCTCCCCCAACACCGAAGGGATTGTAGGAAAATCTTCAGACGGGTGAGTTTTAATAATTGTCGAGTTTTTTGCAGTTGAAACAACAAGATTATTTTCTTTTAATTCAAGAGTAACTGTTTTATCTGAACCCAAACTAGAAAGGAATGTACCAAGAATACCCGATGGAATAGCCACCTTACCTTCGGATATGGTTTTTACAGGCATCACAATCTCTATACCTAGATCAAGGTTTGTCGATCTAATAACCAAACCATCTTTAGTTGCTTCAAGAAGAATACAGTTAATAACAGCAAGTGAATGGTTCTTACCTGCTACTCGTTCTGCTTGTAGAACGTTCTTACTTAGTTTTTCGACGATGCATTCTACTTTCATACCTATATTCTAATTACTTCTATATATAACTTATTATTACTATAGATGGTGTTGATAACTGGATAAGTCGTGGAACCCTTATTTATAGCCATAAAAGTATGTTTTGGTGGAGAATAAGGTGTGGATTAGATTTGGTAAGGTGGGAATAGGATTGAGGTCTCCTTTAAACCACCAGACTTTTCAACAGTAATCCACGTCTTTCCCCATGATATACACATCCCTAGAAACGTCAAACAAGCATTGACCGTATCTGGTTGAGCTCTTGTGCGAGAGCAGAATCAACCTTAAGGTCGTTTTTGATTTTCTCGCATGAATGGATAACTGTTGTGTGATCCCGCCCTCCCATTTTCTCCCCTATTGAAGGGTATGAGATGTTAAAATCTTCTCGGAGAATATACATAGTGAGTTGCCGAGGCTTAATAATTTCTTTTTTTCGGGTTTTTTCGTAGATACTTTCCTCGTGAATGTTATAGAAGTCAGCAATAATCTTAATAATTTCTTTTGTAGAGAGGTTTTTCTTAGGTTTGGCGCTGTTTTTGATGAGATTTTTTACCTCATTGAGAGTAAGTTCTTTTTGTTTGAGCTGAGCGTGGCACACAATAGTGTTGATAGCACCCTCGATTTCTCGGATATTTGAAGAAAGAACACTTGCGAGATGATCTATCACCTCTTGGGAGAGGTTGAGGTTGTGTGGTTGAAGCTTTGCTGAAAGGATGGAGATGCGAGATTCATGGTCTGGAGCTGGAATATCGACAATCATACCCGCGCCGAATCGGGACTTGAGACGATCTTCAAGGTTTGGGATGTAGTTGGGGTGCTTATCTGAGGAGAAAATGATCTGTTTGTTATTGTCATACAGGTAGTTGAATAAATGGAAGAGCTCTTCTTGAGTACTCTCCTTCTTTGAGAAGAACTGGATGTCGTCCATGATGAAAATATCGTACTTTCGATACTTCTCTTTAAATTGATTTACCTTGTTTGCTTGGACGGAGTTGATATAGTCGACGGTAAATTTTTCTGATGTAACGTAGTGGATCTTTCTGTCTGGGTACGTCTGCTTCATGTGATTACCGATCGCCTGAATAAGGTGGGTTTTACCGTGGCCGGTGTTTCCGTAAATAAAGAGGGGGTTGTAGACGATACCTGGTTTTTTAATAATCGCCTGTGCGGCAGCGTGAGCGAGCTCGTTGAAGGGGCCTACAATAAAAGAATCAAAGGTGTACTTTGGGTTGAGGTTGTCCTCTTTGTTGATATAGAAGTCGTTTAAAGGAAGCTCATCGAAACTTGGTGTTGGTATACGGATTGCTTCTGCAGATTCCTTTCGGCGCATCTCCCCCTTGCTCACAACATAATCAAGCGCGCGGATTCCCTCTGAGAGGGTGCGTAGTGATTTAAGGATAAACGCATGATACTTGTTCATGAGCCACTCACGAACGAAGGCGTTGGGAACACTGAGGAACGCGACCCCGTCTTCCACTTTGTAGATGAAGGTATCTTTAAACCATGTGTTGAAATTGGCCTTTGAAACATTCATCTCAACGTCGACGAGAACACTATCCCAAAGTTTCTTGCTATCCATGGTTGTATAAAGGAATTAATTTCTGTTCGCTCTATTATAGCTGATGTGTATAACGATGATACTTGTTGAGAAGTAATAAATATGTTGATACATTGTGAATAACTTGTGAATAACAGCATTTTGCAGAAAAACCTTGAATGAAACGACTTCTTGCTATATAATCCCCTACATGTCACAAACATATCAGCCTAAGAAGCGAAAGCGAGCACGAACCCATGGTTTCCTCGTACGAAAGAGGACTCCGGGTGGCAAAAAGACAGTTGCTCGACGCCGACGAAAAGGCCGAGCTCGACTTTCAGTCTAGCCGGCACGCGCTTTTGCGCGACCCTGCGCCATGTTACCCAAACACAAGCGAATGCGGAAGGATGTGTTTCAGCAGGTCCTCCGTGCGGGATCGGTCTATCATTCTTTATACTTCACACTCAGGAATACCCCCTCTTCTAAGGAGGGGTATGCCGTTTCTGTATCAAAAAAGGTGGCGCCACACGCTGTCGATAGAAACAGGATACGCAGAAGGGCCTATGCTGCGCTTCGAGAGCTTCTTCCTACGGTCGTGCGTAACCCATCACACAACCTTTTTTCTGCAAAACAACAGGCCGCGAATGCTTCTTTTGAAGACATACGAAAGGATGTCGGGGTGCTCCTCTCGAAGGCACGTATCAGCTAAGGTTTGAAAAGGGTTCGCTCGTACGCTACAATTACCTGATGATATCAAGCATATACCACGCAGCTATTTATCAGCCCCTCTACAATGGTCTCGTAGGTCTTATTAGTATCTTGCCGTGGGCTGATGTGGGTATTGTGGTGATTTTGTTTACAATCATCATCAAACTTGCCCTCTTCCCCCTCTCTAAAAAGTCTGTCGCTACGCAGATACAGATGAAGAAAATAGAGCCCGATATTGCAAAGCTTCGAGAAGAGTTTAAGGACAATAAACAAGAACTCGCTCTCAGAACGATGCAACTCTATAAAGAGAAAGGTGTGCGCCCATTTCTGAGCGTACTCCTTGTCTTCATTCAACTCCCTATTATTTTTGCGCTTTACCGTGTGTTCTGGCATTCAGGCCTTCCCGTGGTAAATACAGAGCTACTCTACTCATTCATCCACGCTCCCTCAGCAGATACTATCAACATGAACTTCTTGGGGTTGATTAATGTCTCTTCAAAAAGTATTGTTCTTGCTGTGTTGGTTGGTATCTCAACATTCTTTCAGACAAAAATTATGGCGGCAAAACTTACGCCAGCTCCGGCATCCGCACAAGACACAGAAGCGGATCGTTTCAAGAAAGACTTGGCAAAAAGCATGCATTTGCAGATGAAGTATGTCCTCCCCCTTCTCACCGCCTTTATCTCTTATGGCATATCAGCCGCGATCTCGCTCTACTGGATTACAAGCAATATTTTCACAATCGGCCAAGAGATTGTGCTCAAACGAAAACTCGATAAGTAAGAGACGTTACTGAAGGAGGTCGTAACTCCACAACGTAAGGTCTTTTTTGTTCATAAACACAAGGAAACGCTCTGTTGGATCAAGCGACATATTGAATGCGTCTACGTCGCGCTTTGAAATAGCGGTAATGTCTGCCAGTAGCTGAGCGTTGCCGGTGGTTGTGTCGATACGCCAGAGTGTGTCATTGAAAGACACCTGTCCTTTGTACCATGCGTCTGGATACGCGGCGTTTGGAATCTCTTTTGGCATGGCGCAGTATACTACATCGGTGTTCTTTGTTCCCCAAACACACTTGTCCGCGATTGTCGCACCAGAGGTGATGGTTGCTGTTGCCTTACTACTCGTGTCGTAGATACGCAACACAATACCTGTTGCCGTTTGGTTTGCTTGGCTGTAGAGGACTTTTGTTGTGGTTGGGTTGGTGATTGTTGAAAGACCATAGATACCGCCGAGCACCCCGCGCATCGCGCCGGTTGATGTGTTTACAAAATATAGATAACCCGTTGCTTGTGCAGATGCCTTTGTGGTGAGTGTAATGGTGTCTGTCTTTGGCCACTGAGGGATCCATTCTCGTATCGGTGAAGAAAAGAGTGGTGTTTGACCTGTGCCGTTGGGGTTTGAAAGGAGGCCTGCTGTGCCCGAACCCGATTGAATCAAGGAAAAGGCTTTTGTTTTTGCAGGAGAGAGCACAAAACCAAGTATGTTCGGCGATAGATATGTTGTGGTGAGCTGAGTTGGTGTGCGAGGTGTGGATGTGCTTGTTGAGGATGTGGCAAGGGATCCGTGAAGTGTTTCTATAACATCACTACCGTCGGTAAGGTAGCGCAAGACGACTATTTCTGGCTGTGTAAACAACGCCTCTGAAACTTTTGGTACGGTAGTGTTTGAGATGCGCTCGACGATATCTAGGTCTGTGCGGGCTTCGTATAGGTTGCCTGTTGTGCGCTCTACAAATCTAATGACTGTCGTACTTGCGATAGTAAAGGCACCTGCCCCAGCGACGGGAGAAGAATATATTTGTCGGAGTCGCGGCGGTGCTACGGGTACACCAGGCTCTTGGGGTGTGGTGTTTGTGTCGGAAGAGGTGTCTGTTGGTGCGGGTACGGTGCTCGGGCCTTGTCCAAAAGGAAAGTAGTTTTGCACGGAGACAACAGTAGACATAATCGAGTCAGCCGCTTTTTTGTTGGTGAAGTATACAAACGCATACGCCCCGAGAGCGAGCAGAACGAGTATGAAGAAAATAATGAATATTTTTCGAAGCATGGTCTTATGGTGTTGAAGTTGTTTGCGACGGTTGTACTGTAGGTAGGTTTGCGTTGATTTTGAGGAGATTTGGATTGATTGCGTTGAGGACAAACCAAGCCGCTATTGCGAGTGCGAGCCCCCCAATCGCTTGTTTGATTTTTGTCTTCCCCTCTTCTTTTCCGTACCACGCGTCTGTTGATAGGTACTGTATTCCACCAATCACTATCATAATTACAGCGAGAACGCCGGCGATACCGATGCTAAATTTAAAGACGCCGGGTAGGTATGTCGCAAGGGTTGTTTTGCAACTACTACCTCCTTGGGCGCCAGAGGGAATGTTGTCTCCGCAGGGAGTTGTCTTTGGTAGCGGGCTCAGCGGGGCGTATTCTTTTGGTGCCGCGCCAGTAGGGTTTGCTGTTTGCGCTTGTGCGTGTGTAACGACAAGACTGAAGAACACGGCGCAGAGTGCACAGAAAATCGCTATGTTGTGTGTATATTTCATACTCATTCTGTTCCAAAGGTTATGTTAAATGTTTTTTGTGCATACTGAATCATGTTCTGTATATCCTGAATACTGAGTGAGATCGATGCATCACCTCCCCCACTTCCTTCTGGTTGTCGTAAGACAAGGGACGCAGGGTTTGCCTGGTTTGCTATTGTTGACCCGTTCATTTTCCACTCATACGAAAGTGTTGGAGCATCACGACGCGCGACACCAAAGAAATATGGAACAGCGGAGACCGCAATTTCTTTTGTTGAAAGGTTAAATGTTTCTGGAAGCGCGGTGTTGTAGAGCATGCCGTAGAGTGGGTGGTTTTCGTACAACACAATTTCTGGTGATATACCACCGAGTTCGATGGTACGCGTTGTTTTTATTGAATTGTCTGGTGTTGTGGCATCTACCTGAATCGTGAGTGCTCGCGCGAGTACCCCCGAACTTGTCTTAAATACATTTTTTCCATACCCAGACGCCGCGCCGATGACGGTTCCGTTACGTGTCCATGTATATACAAGTGTTTTTGGGTCCATCAGTGCGCCATTTGTTCCGACAATTGCGGGGATTGCGATAAATTCCACATCGCTTTGGTATGTATAGAGAGCTCTGCCTTTATAAAACGGAGGTGTGTATGTTTGCGCCTGCCAGATTATGTCCATAGATGTTGGCACTACCTGTACACTCCCCGAAAAAGCACTTGTGGACACAGACACTGTAGACGGTGTGCCAAGCGCCCCCACTGTAAACTGAAAATCTTTCTCTCCAATCCCCCGCTTTTGTTCTACGCCGTTGAGAGACCACACGACCTCAAGGGTGTTGAGATTGTACGCATAGTTTTCTAGGTGAACGTTAACAGTTTGGTTGGGTTCGGGGTACTGAGGAGTGATGGTCAGCTGTGCGGTATTGGGAAGAGAAAAACTCGGCAGTGTCTGAGCGTGCACGTTTGAACTGTGCCCATAGAAAGATACAAAAGCAAGGAGAATTACATAGAAAAACAAGCGTTTCATATAGAAAGTTTTACCAACTTATTCTATCACGCGCGATTGTTTGTTCAACGTATAGCTCGAGAGGCACCAGCACGGATTGTGCTACCTACCCCACCAGCTTTCTGGGTTGCCGGCATCGGTTTGAGTTGTTGTGTTCTTGAAAGCGCCGCCCCTACCTTATTTGAAAATTCACTAAGCTCTTGCTTGTCCATGTTGTTGATACTTGGGAGCTTTGCGTTCCCAGAACCCTTTCGTTTGGTGTTTTTGCTACCCATGTTTGCCAGACTGTTGTTTATGCTGACTTCAAACCCGGTGAGTATATAAATAGATTCTTCGGCCCAAACGGAAAGAACAGTGAGAATGATACCTAGTCCCCACAACGGAAGGGCATCTACAATCGGGAAGAACTCTGCGCAGAGAGGTCCAAAGAAGCTTAAAATGCGTTTTGCGCTCACAAACTGCACCCCGTGTGATTTGAGCCAGATAAAAAAACCAATACCACCCATAATATCGAGGATCCAATTGATGATGTGTACAATAATGGCCAATACCAGGGTGAGGTCGAGGAGATCAAGAAGCGCTTGCGTAACATCAATACCAAGAGCGCAGATAAGCATGAGTACTGCGGTGATTGTTGTAATCTTACTGTCGGAATGCATGGCGGTGTTTCCTATTGTGATTGACCGGTTGCCTCAAGCTCCTCTCGGGCTTTTTGTATCGCAAGCACCTCGGAAGGATCTGAGGTGATAATTTGGTGTTCAGTGTAGGAGGCGATTGTTTTTATCGCAATATGTTTCCCAGCAAAGAAGATTCCCTCCCCCACGCCCGACTCAAGGAGAAGGTACTTTTCTTCGTCTGTAAGGTTGAAAGTTTGCTGGAGCTTGTCCATCGATGTCGGAGACTGTTTGAGTAAAATCTGAATCGATGAGTTGGTGATAATCGGGAGGCCGTATGGGGATTTGAGGAAGTCGTCGACGTCTTGTGTGATTGTCGCGAGACCAAGGAAATATTTTCGTCCTCGCTTTGCAAGACTAAGCAAGAATGATGCGGTGTCTTCGGATTTCATCATCCACCACGCCTCGTCTATCACGAGGAGGCGGCGCTTAATGTTTTTGCGAACCGTACTCCAGATATAGTGTGTGACAATATACATGGCGATTGGCTTAAGCTCGTCTTCCATGTCGCGCAATGAGAAGACGATAAACTTTTTGTTGATATCGACGTTTGATGGTCGATTGATAAAACCAGACCACGTACCTTTTGTGTATTTTGAAAGGCGTTGTGCAAGCGACTCCCCTCCCTCCATACCAGAGAGCACGAGCTCGAAGTCTGACATGAGTGGAGGTTCGATGTTTGAAAAATCAGAATCGGCAGTGATATCTTTGAGCGCGTATGTTTCTGTGATTGCGCGGTCGATGATCGCATCTTCTTCTGCGGTAAGACCGCCGAGCATGAGTCTAAATAAACCAACGAGGTTGATGATGTTGCTTCGAAGGACACTCGCGTTTGATTCGTCTTTTCCAGGGGGTGGAAGGTCAAAAGGATTGATGTGGTGCTCTGAGTTGAGTGAGATTTTGAAGTATCGTCCTCCCACAGCTTCTGCCATGTATTCGTACTCTCGCTCTGGGTCGATGACAATTACCTCAGTATCAAACATGAGTGTGCGAAGAATCTCGAGCTTCGTCATGTATGATTTTCCAGAACCAGATTTTGCAAATGTGATGGAGTTGTAGTTTTCCATCATAAATCGATCAAACAACACGAGGCTTGAGTTGTGTCTGTTGATACCATACAAAATCCCTCTATCTTGTGAAAGATCGAATGATACAAATGGAAACAGGCTCGAAAGCGGTGAAGAGTTGAGTTTTGAGTGTACGCCGAGGGTATCTGTGCCGATAGGCATGACGCTCTTATACCCCTGCTCTTGCTGAAAGAGTGCTGGTTTGACGTATACAAGTTTTGATTCAAGGATTGAGCGGATTTCAGACTCGATTTTGTCGAGTTCTTGCGCGGAGTCGGCGTAGATTGAAACATAGAGACCAACATCAAACAATTTTTCCTGTGCTTGTTGGAGACTGTCTCGGAGATTTTCGAGATCTTGGTATGCGGTGTCGAGCATCGGGTCGCGCACCATACCCTTCTCTTCTCGCTCATTAATCTGGCTCTGCACCTCGGCAACCTTTTTCTGAAATTGTCGCAATACGCGCACGGTATCTATGGGGTGAATGAAGATCGACACATCAAAAACTCGGTCGAGGTTGATGATGGGAGCAAACCAACTTTCTCCGAGAAAACGTGGGTATGAAATTACAAAAAACGTTCTGACGATTTTGTCGCCAAGGTTAAGTTCGCGCGGGCCGATTTTTAGCGCGCTCGGAGCAATGATGTCTTTAAGATCAAGCGCTTGTGCTTTGTAGATCTCGTGTGGCAAAAGACCGGTGAGCTCTTCTGTTGTATTTTGTTTTTTGCCAAAAAGGCTTCCAAAGATACTCATGCAAGTTGTTCTAATTGTATTGGCTTCTCTGCCTCTCCCGGGTTGAAGATTTTATAGAATAATTCTATAACTTCCTCTGTGCCCAGTTGTATCGTTTTGACTCCGCAACGCATCAGGCCTTGCTCGACGACAGACAGGCGCTGCTCAAGCTGGGTGCGATTTTCCTCAAACTTTTGCTGGTTACCGCTTTCTTTTGCTTCACTACGCTTCCCCCCACCAAAAAGGTTTGTGACGGGATTTTTACCCTGCAACACCGCTGGTGCGTATGGAACGATGATAAAGAAACGCTTTGTCATGATATTTGTCGTTTCTGTGAAGTTTTTGATGAACTCTATATATTCTTCCACCTGAATTTTCATAAGGTCGGTCGTTTGGTCTTTTTCTCGTTGTTCCATGAGCGCTATGTATGGACGGATATCAAGGCGTCGTGATTGTACAAAAATTTGCATGGAAAAATCGAGCGAGTTGAGCAGGTCTTGGAACTGGTACAAGATAGCCGCGCGTTCGTCGTCTGATTTAAGGGAGAAGTTGATTGAAGATGCCATGAGTACGGCGCGCAGAGAGCCGTCTTTGAGAGTAACGATGCCGTCTTTTACATCGAGAATGGGTACAAAATCTTGAGAAGCGCGCGCATTGGTTGCCATATACCCTCAATTATAGCTCATTTTTTCTGTTCATTGTACTTGGCTTTTCTACAGGATTGAGATTTCCTGTTACATCAAGTGACCAAGTAAGATCCTTGAGTTTGCTACTCGACAGTTTTGGCAACAAAGGAGCCGCGAGGGCTTGTGTTGCCGACGGAGAGACGACTCTTTTTTCATCGTGTTTCCAAATATAGAGCTTGCTTGTGATTGCGTATTTGAAAAATGCTTCGACGACATTGATAAATGGCTTGTTGTTTACTTTGTAGAATGCAAGAGCAACACCAAAGGCTATTACCGGCGCCATGAGAACAAAGGCAATAAGACGAATCGGAACGTAGTAAAAAATGATGAGGCAAGCTCCCCCACTACCCGCGAGATAGAGAAATTGCTTGAACGTCAGTGGTCCAAAGATTTTGTCTTCTACGTCAGTAAATTGTGGAACTTGAAATCGCATGGCGTGGCGTCTTACTCAAGGGGCTCTCTGTATGGGTCTTGGCCTTTATATGAGTTTGTGGGTTTATTCATGTCTACATGCACGGACTCTGTTGGAATCTTTACGACCGTACTGAGCTTGCTGTCGATAGTAGTCCGTGAGGTGTTTTGAGGGGTTGGAGCTATTGTGCTTGGTTGCTCAATTTCTTTGAGGAGTTTTTCTCGATCGATTGTTGAGGTTTCTTCTTGTGTGGAGGGTGCTTCGATTGTTGGCTCGATTTGTACGCCGGCGATTGCCTCATCTGCTGATTGTGCGGGTCCATCTTCCGGAGCACTCTCTTTTTTTGAAGCTTCGAGCTCGTCCCCCCGCTCTTTGAGATAGTCTTTTATTGTAACGAACAGTCGGTTGCCGACCTCGCGAGCGAGTGTGCGGGCCTGTTCTTTTGAAACGGCAACTTCCCGCTCGACGTTGTCGGTGAAGTCCATGAGGTGAATGATGCCAAATACGACAAAAAATGTTTCTTGATACAGTGCATCTTGTTGGTCTGCTGAGAGACTGTATTGTGTCCCAATATCCCCGATGGTTTTTTTGAAATCAGGAGAAAGTATAAGTGCCCGAACGTTCTCGGGAAGTTCTTTCCATCGTGCGCTTAAGGTTTCTTGTAGTTCTTGATCATTCATGTGTGTATTATAAATGTTATTTATTCAAGTGTTCACTCGTCCTTACTTTTTTCCTTCTTCCTTTTCTTCTTCTTTTCTTAGAAATTCAGCGATAATCTCCTCCCTTTTCTTCTTTCCAGGATTTTTTGCCGCATCTCGAAGTTTCTTTGCGGCCGTCTCACTGCTCGAACTTCGTGCCTCGCGATACGCATTTTGGACTGCGCTTGCGGCCCAGTTTACAACACGTGCAGAGCGAGCGCCCTCCACAACCCACGGTATTGTGCGTACAAACTCCTCAATCATGCCGTTGCTATTGCGTAGTTTTTCAAGTGCGCGAGCGTATCGTCTTTCTGCCGCTTCTTGGCGTTCCTTATAACCCCTTCTCTTGCTACTGATAGTATCGGCGGTTCTATTGAGCTCTCGAGAAATGTGGGCATTAATTCCTGTTTTCGCGTCCTCCACCTCTTCTTTGGTTGCCTTCGCTTTTGTGCGGATAAGGTCGTCAATCTTCCTCTTGTCTTCAACGAGTTGCGCATGTTTCTCGAGTCCTTTTTTATGTTCCTCCTCCTTCTCCTTCGCTTCCTTTGTTGCGTCTGCCACAGCCTTTTCCGCGGCGTTTGCCCGTGCAATTTTTGCTTTTGCGTCATTGATACGATTCTGCTTGTCTGCTCGTTCAGTTGTAGAAATAAAGATTGTCGGATTTCGTAATACTGCTTCTTCGGCAGAAATTTCCTTTGCGAGATTTTCTATCTCTTCAGGTGTCATGCGGTCACCAGACGTCTGAGCAACAACGTGTGCCTGTGCAGCAGCTGCAGCTGTCGCAGCATTTCGAGTTTGTTGATTTGCTATGTATTGGTTGTTGATAGCGCTTGAGAGATCGCTAGAGCGGTTTTGTCGGGTACTCTCAAGATTTTCTTCAAATGCTGTCGCAGCACGTCGTCTAGCATTTTCGTCTGCTTGGTTTGCTCTCTCTTCGCCACGTTTTTTAGCATCTTTGTTGGCATCATTGATAGAGCGCCCATAAACCTTTTTATTAAGGACGGCACCCGTTGTTGCCCGTCGGAACATATCTCCGTACCATGTTTCACCAAATTTGCTTTCTCGAATTCGCTTATCGAGACCAGTAACGCCTGTAGCACGAAGTGCTGTTCGGCCAACCTTGCCCGCTGTCCAGTCTCGAGCAGATGCCCCCCATTTTTTGAGTCTTTCCAAAGCGGAATCTGCGCCCTTGGCGCCAAAATCTTTTGCAACAATGAGACAGCCGATAATCATTGCGCACACAATAATCCAACTGAGGATTAAGCCGAGTGCGTCTTCAGAGGGCACCACGCCTCCGTTTGCCACAAGCACCTGTGCCCATTTTGTGGGGTCTCGTTTTGGGAGGACACCGTCGAGAACAACAATACTTACCCACACCATCGCCATGTATGCTGGTGCAAAAAAAAGATTGCTGAAAAGACCCTTCCACCATTTTTTAGACATTCCCGCGTCAGGAATAACTGCACCCGCGAATGCAATTGGTGAAAGAATCATGAGGAATACGAGTGTGACGAACCGAGAAATAAACATTATATTTGCGGCCCAAAAAACCATTCCCGTAATAAAGAGAAATGTTGACGCAAGGAGTGCATTAATCCCGATTGTTTTTAGGTTCCCACCAGCAAGCACACCATTACTTCCAGCCACAACAGAATCAATACTAAAGAGACCGGTGAGACCCATTTTTGCAAGAAATGGACCAGCGAGGCCGATATGCTCTCCGACAGTGGTGTTGTTTCCCCCACTCATCTCAGTAACCTTGTTATAAAAACCAAGAGTAACAATGTTTGAGGCGTCAATCATTATCTTTGTGAAGAAGAGGCTGAAGTTGAGAAGGAGCGCGACGATGATGACGTTGGTGAGCACTTTTTTTGCGCTGACCCCAGATATACCAAGAATTGTTCGTATTGCTTCATAGATCAGGATGAAAATAAAGAACATGTTTGCCAAATCTCGAAATACTGTCCATGCGGTATTGATAGCTCGTGTGTTGGATATTGTTTCTGACATTGAGACAACCGTGTATTTGATGACAAAATCAAGAAGCATGCCTGCAACACCAAGAAACCAGCCCGCCACCATGATGACAAGTGCACCAATGCTTGCAAGCATGTGCGCAAGTAGGCTCTCTATTGAAACACCTGATTCGTATGCTAAATACGCCGCCCCAAGCCCTGGATTTATTGCATTTAGGGTAGAGTATAAAACTTCATTAGCATGCGCAGTCGCGGGAGTCGCTAGAAAAAAGCCTCCCAAGAGAATGAGTACACAGAGAAGTGGTGCTATTCTTTTTTTAAACATGAACTTCATGTGTTGTACCGACTAAGAGCCACGCAAACCACCGACCTTCATTACTACTTGATCCATAAGCTGGCCAATCAAAGCGCCGACAATCTCATCAAATTCATCAGCAAGCTCAAGCTGGCGTAGGCCGTCGCCGAGAGCGGCAGAGAGCTGGTCGTTGATAACGGTACCCGGTGTTTTTATCGGGCCATACTGAAGACAGTCACCAGTTCTGTAGTCGGACTGCAGACAGTCTTGTGCGGAAAGTATGCCTTTTCCCCATTCAAGTTGCATTTTGTCTGTCGAAATTTGGCTTGCAATGCGCTTTGTGAGCTCGTTTTCTGCAAGTACGTATGCGCCAAACGGGTTGTTTTGTTGGTTTTGAGTAACACTAAACCATGCTGGCCACGATCCTTTTGAAAAATCTCTTGTAAAATCGTCGACATTGTCGATGACCTGCGACAGTGTACATTTAATTTCATCTTTAAATGGTTTTGAATAGCCGAGGTTGAGCGAGAGCTTGAGAAGTGGGTAGCAAAGGAAGTTGAGGTCGGGGTCTGTATAGATGAAGTTGCCCGCAACACGATCTGCCGTCGAGAGGAAGAATGACTGAGGGTCTGTTACGAATTGTGGTCCGCCTTGAAAGCCGTTGTTTATCCACGCAACAATAGAGTTCGTAAACTGTTTGATGAGTGGCTTTAGGATTCTGTTTGCGAGTGAGTCGGCGCTTGCGCTTGCGGGGTTGCTTCCACCACCCTGCATTGCAAGTAGTTGTGCCCCGCTAACAGGCACGCCGTTGTACATTGCTGTTCCCGCCTCTTTTGCGGTAAGGTATGCGCTGTTCCACGCGATATCATTGGCGTATAGAGTTGTTTGTACAGTAGAAACGAGGAGTGGAGAGCCTTCAAGCTCCACAACAGGCACTGCAACTTGTGCGTTCGCGTGTGTCGGAAGAAAAACTGCGATGCTGATGATTACAGCACATGCTACATGTCGCCACATTTTTACAACATCTCGCGCAAGGATAGCCATTGTATCCCTTAATTATATACTATGCACAAGTGCGTATCCACCGTCGCCTTCCACATACGCCACTCCTTGATTTGATAAATATGAAATGATTGCAGTAAAAGCTTTTTCTAGTTCGGCAGATTGTGGTCGGTAATACATGAGCGCACCAAGACCACGAGCGCTGTCTTCAAAATATCCACGCATATCCTGGATATATCCAAGTATGATGTTTGCTTGGTTGATAAGAGCAAGGTGGGCGCTCACTGCTCCTCGAGGTACATTCATGGCGAGTAAGTCGCGAATGGTATTTTCGTAGCCAGTGATAATGGGGTCGAGCTTCGCTAGGTCTTGAGGGCGTTCTTTTTGTACCGCACTGAGAAAGATTGAAAATTCATCTTCTCGCTCCCCCGTTGGGGTATTGCGCACCATCACATCCCAGAGCTCATTGCCGTATGTGTGTATATCGTCGCTGGTTTCGTTGTCGATAATGTGTGTAAGGTGTTGGGTAGAAAATTTTGGAATCTGTTGTGTGAGGGGGTTGTTTGAGAGAATACTTTGAGCGATGTCTTGTGCATTTGTTGCGTCAACTGTTCCACCGGCCTGTTTAAATGATACGTATGCGTTAAACGCATTGCGGGCGAGTTGGTCCGTGAGTGTTAGTGGTCCTGTTGGGGTGGATTGTGTTGTCTTTTTTTCTTCAGCGCTTGTCGCATCTGCGATAGGTGTATCGTGGAGAGTTGTCTTTTTGAGCGCAATTTCTTCCCCATCTGTAATGCCGTTGTCGTTGCTGTCTGCTTTGTGTGGATCAGTATTCCATAACACTTCTTCCCAGTCTTTGAGACCGTCATTATCGCTATCGAGTGTTGCGGTATTTTGTGTCGCAACGTCGATGACTGCCGGAGTATTTTTTTGTACAACAGGCGTCTCTACTGCGGGTGATGCGTTCATGCGTGTTGCAAAAAGTACAATTGCTACTGCCCCAATACATGCCACAAGGACGAGAAGTATTTTTTTGCTTGGAAGTTTCATAAAAGAGTGAAGTACTCATTCATTGTACCAGAGCTATTTTTGCACTACAATTAACGCATGAAGTTGATAGCATCTTTTTTTGTTGCACTTTCTCTTGGCGTAGTCTTTCTGTCTGTGGCGCATGCACAGTCCCCTGTGTTTTATCGCAACCTTACTCTCGGAGATAGGGGTGCTGATGTGCGAGAGTTGCAGAAAGTACTCAATCGCGAAGCGTCGACTCGTGTTGCACTCTCTGGGCCGGGTTCTCTCGGTAATGAGACCGACTATTTTGGCCCCGCTACTCGAGCGGCGCTTGCTCTATTTCAAACACAACACGCTCAGGAGATTCTTGCTCCATATGGCCTTTCTGTGGGAACTGGTTTTTTTGGCCCTGCTACACGTACATATATAGAGCAATACCGAGGTAGTACACAGGCGCAGTCTACTCAGGAAGCAACAAACATCGAGGAGCTTCTCGCGAGCCTCTCCTCTACTCCGGCTCCAACATACATACCAGTCTCAGATGTTCAAAGCTCGGTCAACCAGTTCTCTCTCTTTACTGAAGCAGACAATGATACTGTTCGTCTCGCATTTATCTCAAGTCACTCAGGTGTATATGGTGACCGCATAACCCTTACAGGCACAGCGTTTGATCCACTCAATAACACGGTATATATCGGCGAGCATCGAATAGAGCATGTCCCCGCAACAGACAGTAACCATCTCACCTTTACACTCCCTGAGTCTATTCCGACGGGTGTGTATATGGTTGAGGTGGGTAATGCAAAAGGAAAAAGTGAAAGTGATACATTTTTTGTACTTACAGAAGCGGGCGCACATGCCCCAGTGATCACGTCGCTTTCTCCGTCACCGGTGTCTATTGGCCAGATGGTTACTGTGACGGGTCAATATTTTACTCCAACAAACAATACAATTCGCACAACACTGGGTACTATCGACCACCTCTCTTCTCCAAACGGTACAACACTTACATTCCGTCTTGAGTCGCCACCGACAATCGAAGATTTTGATCAGGTGTTTGATGGTGAATTTTCATTTCCCCTTGCGGTTACTGTCGTAAATGCACAGGGCGTAAGTAAGTACACACCAGCAAGTATCATTATTGTCCACTAATCACATGAAATCGTTACGAAAAAAAATCGCGGCCTTTGTACTCATTTTTTGTGTCATGCTTGCTGGTCATATGGTGCTCTATAATAATGCCCGCGCACAGAGCGCGATGCCTCCATTTGGTGGGATGATTGTTGGTCTTCGTTGGTGCAACTGTCCGATTCACGGATTTCTTGTGTGGGTCTCCCCTCCAGTTGGTGGTCCCTTCCTCTATGCTCCAGGATTTTCTACTCTGTATGCAAACGGAAATATTTTGAAGCTTGGTTCGTGGGTACTTGGTTTACACACGGGTGTGCCAGTAACGTGTGGACGACTTGATGAGGGTTTTTGTGAATCCCAAATCCCTACTCGAGGAATGATTTATATGGTGGGAACATCATAGTTCCTGCACGAGGCGCTTCCACGTCGCAAGAGGAATATCTTCGGCGCGTGCTGTGCGTGGAAGGTCGCATACAGAGAGGGCACGCGCAATAGCTGTTGGCTCAAAACTGCTCTCGAGGTTTCGAGCGAGCAGTTTTCGTTTGTGGGCAAAGCCCGCTTTAAGTGCGCTGAAAAAAGTATCTTCTGAACAATCGCTGAAAAAGTTTTTTGAAATGTTGTCGATAAGGAGTATCGCGGAGTCTACTTTCGGCGCAGGGCTAAAGAGTATTGCGTCAACGGTGCGTACGTAGACGGGAGCTCCGTACACTTTTACAGACAGTGAGAGCAAACTTTCTTTTCCATCACGCGCGACGATGCGTCGGGCAACTTCTTTTTGAAGCATGAGTACTGCTCGTGTGGGCTGGTGTGTTTCTGAAAGGGCGCGCCGGAGCAATGCGCCAGTAATATAGTATGGGATGTTTGCTACGAGAATATATGAGGACGGAAGAGGTAGTGTGTTGAGGGGGTGTTCGAGAATGTCTCCGTGAATGAGGATGAGTCGGCCGGCCGCGACCTCTTGTGCAAAGAGCTCCTGCAAATACGGCACAAGGCGGTCGTCTTTTTCCACCGCAACGACGCGGCCGGCCTCCCCCACCGCCGAAAGCAAAGCTCGTGTGAGCACGCCTTTTCCCGGACCAATCTCAAGCACGGTGTCTCCATGGGAAATGCGCGCCGCCTGCACGATGTCAGCGACAGCTTTTGTGGATGTGAGAAAGTTTTGTCCGAGGGACTTTTTCGCTCGTACGCGGTGTTCACTCATGCTAGAAATCTATCCTAAAAAGAGGTTTTCGGGTAGGTGTGTGTAGAGTTCCCTCTTCTCGTTCTATATACATGTCGTTGATATCAAATAAAAATTCTGACGGAATATTGACTTGTCGCGATCCAAAAATCGTTCGTGTTTGAGCGTAGGAAAGATGAAGCTGTGTGCGCGCTCGCGTTACCGCGACATAAAAAAGCCGGCGCTCTTCCTCATCATGGTCTGATGATCCATGTGTTTCTCCCATGCGTTTGTGCGGAAAGAGTTGGTCCTCAAGGCCGGTAATAAAGACGTGTTCAAATTCGAGACCTTTCGCCGCATGTACTGTCATGAGTTTTACCGCACCATCTTTTGTTTCTTCGGTTTCTTCATCGGTTGCCAACGATACGTCGGTAAGGAGTCGGTCGATACCCTCTCCTGGCTCATACATGTCATATGATAGAGCGAGCGTTACCAACTCTTTGATGTTCTCAAGTCGTTCGCCCCCCTCTTCTTTTTCTTGTTCAAAATGTCGCTTGAGACCAGATTCTTCAATGACAAACTTGATAAGCTCTGATGCGTTTTTGAGTGTTACCGCATCTTTGATACGCTGCAGTAGCGTACGAAAATCAGCAATCTTTTTACGCATACTTGCAGGCAATGTGTCTTCTGCACCAGACAATATTTTTTCAAGCGTTACTTTTCCGACGCCACGCGATGGTGTTGCAAGCGCGCGCTTAAATTCTGAGGCACTTGCTGGGTTGAGCGCCGCTCGGATATACGCGAGCACATCTTTAATCTCGGCTCGTTCAAAAAAACGAACGCCAATCATTTGATATGGCACGCTCAGTGCCATGAGCGCTTCTTCGAGGATGCGTGATTGGAAATTTGCGCGGTAGAGTATTGCAATGTTGCCTGCCGACACGCCACGCTCTATAAGTTTTCTAATTTTTTCTGCGACACTGTACGCCTCTTGTGTCTCATCGTAATTTTCCGTAAGAATAATTTTGTCACCGTCGGGATTATTGGTAAACAAGTGTTTTTCAATGCGGAATCGGTTTTTCTTTATGATGTCGTTGGCAACAGCGATGATTGTTTTTGTTGAACGATAATTTTCCTCCAGACGTACGATGTGTGCGCCGGGATATTTTCTTTCAAAATTAAGCATGTTTTGTATCTGCGCGCCTCGCCAACTGTAAATGTTTTGGTCGGTATCTCCCACGACGCAAATATTTTTATACTTTGCCGCAATATGCTCTGCGATTTTGTCTTGCACAGTATTTGTATCCTGATACTCATCGATATGAATATGCGTCCATTGTTCTTGGCATGCGGTGCGCACGTCCTCGTATCGTTCGAGAAGCACGAGGGTTTTGAGGAGTAAGTCATCGAAATCAAGGGCATGCTCTTTTTTAAGCGCGTCTTCATAGCGCTCCCACGCCGATGCGACGACGCGTTTGAAAAATTCTTTATGAGCGTCTTCTTTGTATCGCTCAAGTGTCATGCCGTCCCCTTTTGCTCGCGAGATGGCGTTTTGTACTTTTGCAGGGTCAAATTGCTTCGGATCAAAACCAGCTTCTGTGAGTGCGTCTTTCACTGCTCGTTTTGAGTCACTTTTGTCGTAGATGGTGAAGTGTTTTGAAAGGCCAAGGTGTGCCCCGTATGTTTTTAGTATGTAGACGCCGAGCGCATGAAATGTGCTCACGAAAGGCATTGTCTGTGATGGAATGAGATGTGCAATGCGCTCTTTCATCTCGCGCGCCGCTTTGTTGGTGAAGGTAATTGCAAGAATCCGCTCCGGTTTCACCCCTGATTCTATAAGATGAAGGATTCTGTGCGTTACGGTTTTGGTTTTTCCTGCGCCGGCGCCCGCGACGATGAGGAGCGGACCCTCAAGCGTGGTCGCCGCTTCACGTTGCGCACGATTAAGAGCATCAAGATGTGTCATCAGAGCTCAACTATACCACGCATATCGGTATCCACAGGACATGCGTGGTGTCGTTGACGAAGGGGTGCCCACCAGTATAATTGGTAGATGTCCCGACTGATGGACCGAAGCAAAAAAACGGCTCAACAGAGCCATAATTGCACTTCAGAGCGATTGTAACCTTATTTTTAGCCTTATTTTACAGACCCTCCATAAACTCTTTTCTTTGGTTTTTGCTGAAATCAGTAAAAGATCGAGGATTGAGGCCATAAAATCGGTTTTTATTGCAGTTGCCTTCCTTAAGGTCTCTTTACTCCTGCTCTCGTCAGTGTTTCCTGCGACCGCTCACGCAGGCTTTTTTAGCTCAATTTCTAGTATTTTTGGCGGTACCGTTGAGGAGTTTACGGCGCCCGCAGGGCACAATTCTCAGACAATGCCCCTCTTGAGGGCACCCCTTGCTGTAAATCCTTCTATTGGTGGCGGTGATGTATCTATCGTAGACAGAAGTGCGATTATGCCCGATCTTAATGCCGCGGGCGGTATTGGCCCAGATGAAGTATCGAGCCATCAGATTAGCCTGTATGTTGTAAAGAAGGGTGATTCCCTCTCTCAGATTGCGAAAATGTTTGGTGTGTCGGTCAACACAATTATTTGGGGCAACGACCTCTCTGGTGGGGTTATCTCCGAAGGTCAAATGCTCGTCATTTTGCCAATTTCTGGTGTGAAGCATACGGTAAAAGCGGGAGATACAGTGGAAAGCATTGCAAAGAAGTACAAGAGCGATGCGACAGAAATTCGACAGTTTAATGATCTCGCCCTCGATGCAAAACTCGCTGTTGGCGATACGGTTATTGTGCCCGATGGAGAAAAGGGTTCTATACAGACGCCATCAAGCTCTGGAAAAACCCCATCATCATATGGTGCACCAAAGAACCCGCTCGCCCTTCGCTCGGTATCAGATGGATATTGGGGTAAGCCACTTCCGGATGGTACAGGCGTGCGCACACAAGGTATCCACGGATACAATGCTGTTGATATTGGCGTTGCGCTTGGCACCCCTGTCCTCGCCTCCGCTGATGGTACGGTGATTGTAAGTAAAAATTCTGGTTGGAACGGAGGATATGGAAATTATGTTGTTATTGCTCACAACAACGGAGCACAGACATTGTATGCTCATTTGACGACTGCTCTGGTGCCGGTGGGTACGCAGGTATCACGCGGTCAAATGATTGGAAAAAGCGGAAGCTCTGGAAATTCAACAGGTCCTCATTTGCATTTGGAATATCGAGGCGCGGTTAATCCGTGGGCGTCGGGACCTTCTCGTATCTAGTGTGCGGAAAAGCGCGGACGATACTGAAGTGCTTCAAGTGCGTGTTCGGGTTTGATGTCTCTTGATTGCGCAAGATCAGCAATGGTCTGCGCAATTTTCCATACTCGATGATATGCACGCGCAGACATGTTGAGTCGTTCTGCGGCAGTGTCGAGTACATGTTTCACCTCTGGTGACAATGGAGATGTGTGCGGTAATTGTTTTGCACCAATGCGTGAGTTGGTGCGCGTAGTGAGTTTGTGTGTTTGTGCGCGATGCGCTTGCGTCTGGCGCGCACGCGCCACGCGTGCGCGCACCTCCGAGGATTGCTCGCCTGTCGCGACACCAGACAATACATCATGCTTCACTGTCTCAACAGAAAGCCACACATCTATTCTGTCGACGATTGGTCCAGAGATTTTTCTTGTGTACGATGCGATGTGTGTTGGAGAGCACACGCACTGCTTTCCCACGACTCCTCGGAATCCGCACGGACACGGATTCATTGCCGCAACAAGAATCACGTCTGCGGGGAAACGTGCACTCCCTTTTGCTCGTGAAATAGATACAACATGTTCTTCAAGTGGTTGGCGAAGTGAGTCGATGACACGTCGGTCAAATTCTGGAAATTCATCAAGAAATAATATGCCGCGATGTGCGAGTGTGATGTCTCCTGGTTTGGGAATTGACCCGCCACCGATGAGTGATGTGTATGATGCGGTGTGGTGTGGTGCACGCATTGGTACGTGCGTGATGAGTGTATCGCGCAACACTCCCGCGACAGAATGTATTGCTGTAACTTCAAGAATGTCTGAAAAAGAGAGTGGAGGTAAAATACTTCGGAATGCGTGCGCGAGCATGGTCTTCCCTGTTCCCGGTGGTCCGATCATTGCAACGCTGTGTCCGCCCGCGGCCGCAATCTCGAGTCCGCGTTTTGCGTGTTCGTGTCCGCGTATGTCCGCAAAATCATTTTCTGTTTCATGAACGACACCTTCAATTATGGTGTGTGGTTGTGGTGTGAGTAGTGTGTGATGTTGAAGGTGTGCAACAACATCACGCAATGTCGTGACAGCAAAAACGCGTACGTTGTGAATCAGTGCAGCCTCACGCGCATTATCTGCGGGCACAAAAATTTCTGTAAAACCGTGCTCGTGTGCTCCCTGCACAAGTGGAAGAATGCCAGAGACAGCGCGCACTGATCCATCGAGTGAAAGCTCGCCAAAAAATATTTTTTTCTCTGGATTAAACACAATATCGCCCGCCGCATGTAGATATGCGAGTGCGATTGCGAGGTCAAACACTGGACCTTCTTTTCGTACATCGGCCGGAGCAAGTGAGATAACCACTTTTTGGTTTTTCTGTTTTGGTGATGTGAAACCAGAATTTTTAATGGCGGATGAAACACGGTCGCGTGCCTCCTCAACTGCTCTATCGGCCAGACCGACAATAGAAAAAGAATGAAGGCCGTGGGCAATATCGACCTCGATGTCGATAATGTGTGCTGTAAGGAAAGATATTTGTGCACTGTGAAGTTTCGAGAAACTCATGAAACTATGGAACTTACGAATAATCTCTTCATCAAAGCACACGGGCGATAGAGTACTTCTAAAGAAATTCTAAAGAAAAACACACCAGCGATACTGGTGTGTTTCATGCCACGTGAGAAACGGCTAGTTCATGTGCTTCATGCACGTTGTTGCCGCAGGGTTTGCCTTGAGACGTTCTTCTTCGATTGGTTCGTTGCAGACACTGCATGTGCCGTATGAACTCTGATTGATGCGATCAAGTGCCGCGCGAATCTCGTTGTACCTAATCTCGAGTTGTTTGAGGACGCCCGTCTTCTCTTCGTATACCTCCATTCTGTCCGCAACTTCGCTGTCGTCTGCGGCGAGGATTTCGTCGTTTGGTGGTGGTGTTGCTTCCCAGTCACTTGGGTTTTCTGGGTTGTGTACACCAAGCGTGGTGAGCTCTCCCTCAACGATTGCAAGTTCTTCCTCGAGTGCTTTTTTGAATTGTGTTGTGTCGTGTGTCATGCGCCCATGATACCACATCAGCGAATAAGTTTTGCAGTTGTCAGTCGAGTAATCATCTCGTCAAATGATTGCTCGCTGTCGGTGATAAGTAGTGTGCGTTCATCTATAAAAGAATAGATCAGCAGTATGCGGTCGCGGCTGTCTCGCAGAACACGTGCGTCTTTGTTTTTAATAATCGCATCTTCAAAATTTTCTTTCGGTACGATTGTTGGTGGTGGCGCCACGGGAAGTGCTGGTGTTGTCGATGATGTTGTTGTCGCGAGTGCGTTTATGATAATAGGAGCTGATGTGTGTTGATCCGCATCGTCTTTATGAAAGAGCGGACCAAGGTCTGCGTACATATTTTTTTCCCACGCGAGCATGCCGGCAAATGCGTTGTTAAATGAATCAACGGTGATGATGAGAAATGGATATTGTGTGTTGAGAGAGTACACGCCGGCAAATAGAGTTGTTCCAAAAGCGCGCGTGAGTGAAGATGGCGCGCGTGGTGCAACTGCCGCAAAAAATAATTCGGGAGTTGCTTCGGTGAGTCCTGCCGTGTCTTGTGATACGACGCGGATGTGTGTAATCGAATCATCTGCGTGTGGTTCTTTTACAAAATCAGAAAACAATCGCGTGAGCGTGTCGTATGAAAGTCCCGTGAGATTTATCTGACGCTCCGCATCGCTTGGAATGATTGTGCTAGCGAGGGGCGTTTTATCTTGTGGTACCACAGCACTTTTTGCGCGCAGATAATACATAAAACCAAAGAGTGCGATACCGACCGCGATGAGTGCGATTGCAAGTATCGCAAGAAGTGCGTTGCGTGTGTAGTGTTCGGCAACAGAGCTCGCGCTTCCCTGCCTGATAATTTCCTCTTTCTTTTTTTCCGCAAGCTTAACGGTAACAACAGAGGTTTGTTGTTTTCGAATCATGTCCGCAACATCGCGTTCGTATGTGCGCAGTGGTGAGAGAATTGATGCCGCCTTTTCTTTGTCGGTGATGATGGAGGTGTTTCTGAATTGTTGCGCTGGGTTGCCTTGTAAAGGTTCCGGGTCCATGCGCTAAGTATATCAAATATCGTACTCCTCTGGTTGTTCTTCGTGTGAAATGTGTTGAGCACGTTGCTGACGTGTCGGTGTTCGTCCAAAGTTGAGCAAATATTTTCGTGGGTTTTCATCGAGATCAATGAAGTCGTCTGCCGCCTCGATAAGTTTTGCGGATGATGATTTTCCAAACGCAACAACCTCTACCTGACATCCCTGATTTTCTCGGAGGTATTCAAGAAGTGGTACAAAATCGCCGTCGCCTGACACGATGATCACTGTGTCGAGCTTTGGTGCGAGCTTGATAGCGTCAACCGCGAGACCAACATCCCAATCTGCTTTTTTTGCTCCACCAGAAAAAATTTGGAGATTTTTTGTTTTTGTTTCGATGCCTACTTTTTCGAGCGCATCAAAAAAACCCTTCTCTTCACCGGACTCTGTTGTAATAACGTATGCAACTGCTCGAATGAGCGAGCGATTTGCGAGTGCGTCTTTGACGACTTGGCCAAAATTGACTCGCGCTTTATATAAATTCTTTGCGCTGTGGTAGAGATTTTGTGTATCTATAAAAATTCCCACGCGCTGACTTTTGTGTTTGATAACTGACATATATGTATAACCTAATGTGTAAAAGAACGAAAAAGCAACCATGTGGTTGCTTCGTTCGCTAAACTACGCCTTCTTCTTGAGGTTGAGCTTCTTCATGAGAGCGTTAAATCGTTTCGCGCTCTTTTTCTGAAGATAGTTCATGTGTTTCTGGCGATCCGCAACCATCTGAAGAAGACCTCGTCGAGAATGAGTATCCTTCGTGTTTTTCTTCAAATGTGAAGCCAAATCCTCGATTCGCTTTGTAAGAATAGCAATCTGGACCTCAGGAGAACCTGTGTCTGTATCGTGGATTTTGCTGTCCGTTATGATTTTTTGCTTTTTTGTCTTCGTAAGCATCGTGGGTGAACAGTAGCATAAATGCCTTATTTTTGCAATAGAAGGCCCTCTTATATAAAGAAAATCCCCCACCGGTCCGAGGTGTCGGCGGACTGGTGGGGGTGGTGAGTGGCATCGGGGAAGGTCTGGACCCGAGCCACTCCCTCGCACGTGATTGTCGCTTCAAGCGGGGGCGACAAGGCTCAGTGGCGCGAGGTAGTTTCCAAGCGCGCGACATCGGGGGGAGGTGGACCCCGGCGCTGCAACTTAAGAAACCTCAAAGAGCTACCATGACTATACCTTGTTTATTTTTTAGTGCAAGATGCCCGTGGTACTATGTACATGTCGCACAACATGAATACTCCTCTCGCACAGTACAAACGTGAGTTTCTCGAATATATGGAGATCGAAAAGGGTCGTAGCCTCAAGACTGTTGAAAACTACGACCGCTATCTTGAGCGCTTCTTTTCCTTTGCAAAAGTCACAAAACCCTCACAGATTAGCGATTCTCTCGTCCGTGAGTATCGACTATGGCTCAACCGTCAGAAGTCTGGCAAGCGTGAGCCGGGCCTTCAGGGCGCAGATGCGGGGCTTAAAAAACGTACCCAAAACTACTATCTCATCGCACTGCGCTCATTTTTGAAGTATCTCGCTCGCCGTCGGGAGCCGTCGCTTCACCCAGATAACATAGAGCTCGCAAAAGTGTCTGAACGTTCTTTAGACCTCATTTCTCGTGCAGAACTCGACCGTCTTATGGATGCACCATCGGAAGATTCTATAGCAGGACTTCGAGATAAGGCTATATTACACCTCTTATTTTCGACAGGATTGCGTGTTTCTGAGCTCTGTTCCCTCACTCGCGACCTCGATCTCACGTCTGATGAATTTTCTATACGAGGTAAGGGTGAGAAGGTTCGTGTCGTGTTTTTGTCTGATGAAGCGCGTACGGTACTAAAAAAATACCTTGCAAAACGCACTGATACAGACGACGCTCTCTTTATTCAGCTTGGAAAAAACGCACAATCTGCCGACCACCTCGCTCTCACCCCTCGTTCTGTAGAGCGATTGGTAAAACACTATGCTATTAAGGCGGGAATTACCAAAAAGGTAACGCCACACGTGATTCGTCACAGTTTTGCGACAGATTTATTGCAAAATGGTGCGGATTTACGCTCTGTGCAAATGCTTTTAGGTCATGCCAACATAGGCACGACACAGATTTATACCCATATTACCGACAAACAGCTTCGCGAGGTACACAAAAAGTTTCATAATAAAGGAAAAGGCGCGTAGAATGGTGTCATGAAGATTATCTCTTGGAATGTAAACGGTGTGCGAGCGCTTCATAGGAAGGGCCAGTGGGATTGGCTCATCAAAGAGTCTCCAGATATGTTTTGTTTGCAGGAAATGAAGGCTGAGCCGGATCAATTGCCAAATGAGGTGCGTGCGCCAAAGGGATACCATGCTTTTTTTGATTTTCCTAAGCAGAAAAAGGGCTACAGTGGTGTCGCCATATACTCAAAAAAAGAGCCTGAACACGTCGAGTACATCATGGGTGTCCCGACTCTCGATGATGAAGGTCGTCTAATCGCAGCTCATTTTAACGATTTTGTCTTGGTAAACGTATATTTCCCCAATGGAGGTGGTGGCCCAGAGCGCCTTCAGTATAAACTCAATTTTTACGCCGAGTTTTTAAACTATATTGAGAAATTGAGAAAAACCGGCAAGGGGGTCATTTTTTGTGGCGACGTCAACACTGCTCATAAAGAAATAGATCTCGCTCGACCGAAAGAAAACGCTGAGCATACAGGTTTTCTCCCCGAGGAGCGGGCGTGGATAGATAGTGTTATCGAACACGGGTATGTAGACGTGTTTCGCTATTTGTACCCAGATAAAAAAGATGCCTATAGCTATTGGGATATGAAAACATTTGCGCGTGAACGCAATGTTGGCTGGCGTATCGATTATTTTTTCGTGAGTCCAGACATGTTGCCTCGGGTTCAGTCGATGGACATGCTCCACACTGTTGGGGGGTCAGATCATTGTCCACTCGCGCTCTTTTTGAAAGCATAAAGGACACTTATCCACAGGAAATGTCTTTTACATTTTTTTATGCGTGCTATACTTTTGCCAGAGCCGAGGAGAGTCCGTTTAGTCCCCCTAAAGGACATTTACCTCAATAGTTCTGTCAGGAATTGGGTCGGCCACCCCACGAGGGTCGCTTGGGCAGACGGGATCATATCGGACATATATATCTTCAATTTCTCCCCCAAATGAGATATAGCTTCCGGCTCCCTATCTGTTCTTCTGAGCGGACTTCTCAACCGCTCTACGCTTTCACGAGGACTGCGTCGGGCGGTTTTTGTTTGGCTGATTTATTCGACGTGATACTTGTCTCGAATCTCTTTTACTCCTTTTTCATCTTCTTCCTCTTTCTTCTCTCTTCCCTTTTTTCCTATTGCTTCAAGCTCTGTTTCTGAAAGTGTAGATAGTGTGAGTGCTCGCTCCTGTAGATATTCAGAGGTGTTTCGTGTCGGGTCATCGAGTACCTCCTCAAGGAGTGCATGCAAAATATGCCCAATTTTTGGCCCTGCTGGTATATGTGCGGCTTCCATGACCCCTTTTCCATCTATCTTGAGCATACCCACAGAGACGGGGTCGCGCATCACCTCCTCTATCATAGATTTGTATTTTCGTAGACGATACGGGTTTTCCTTAGGGCGACCGGTGCCTATACGGTCGCAAATACGGACATTCATAAGGTCCCAGACGTTCTCTTTCCCGACTTTTGCGATGAGACGGCGTACTGCTGAGAGCGTTATTTGCTCTGTATCTGAGAAAAACATGTGCCAGCGTACGAGTTTGACGACTTGATCGGTGAGGTCGTTGGAAAAACGAAGGTTCTGCATGATTTTTTCTGTCATGCGTGCGCCGACAACTTCGTGTCCGTAGAATGTGTAGTCTTTCTTACCTTCATCAAAGCGACGTGTTTTCGGCTTCCCTACGTCGTGGAATAGTGCGGCGAGACGAATATGTAGGGGCCACTGTTTGTCTGCGGCGTGTTGAAGTGTTTTTAAAAGATGTGTCCACACATCAAATGCATGCGCTTGGTTTTGTCTTATACCAATTCCCTGTTCGAGCTCGGGCACGATGTAGCCAAGAATACCAAGCTTAAAGGACATTTCGAGGCCCTGCGCTGGCCGAGGAGACTCTATAATTCTCACAAACTCATCACGAATACGCTCTTTTGCTATTTTACCAAGCATTGTAGCCATTTTTTTTATGCCCTCTTCTGTATCTTGGTCGATAGAAAAGCCAAGTTCTGCAAAGAGACGTACTGCACGCATGATACGCAGGCCGTCTTCAGAGAAGCGCTCCCCCGCATCACCCACAGTTCGAATGATTCCCGCGTGAATGTCCTTTATGCCTCCATACAAGTCCACAATCTCTCCATCGGACCCCATCGCAATCGCGTTAATCGTGAAATCACGACGTTTTAGGTCGTCCTCGAGTCTTTTACTGAATTGCACTGAATCGGGGCGTCTACCGTCGGAATAGCTCGTTTCAAGGCGGTATGGAGTGACTTCCACGACTTTAAGTGTGGGATCTTCGGTTCCTTCGTGTACAACACCTACTGTGCCATACGGATTTTCATAAAACGTCTTTGGAAAGAGTGGAATAATTTCTTCAGGAGTTGCATTTGTCGTAACATCCCAGTCTTTGGGGGTTCGACCCATAAGGAGGTCTCGGACGCATCCACCGACTAAAAAGGCCTCAAAACCAGCATTTTTCAGGGTTTTTGTTACTCGTGAAACCTCTTCTGGTACGGTAAAATCAACCCGAGCTGATGTGTCGGGCAAGGAGGAATCTGCCTTTTTTCGAGACGAGGAGGGTCGTTTCATGGGTTTATTTTAGTATGGCTTTTGATTTTTAGCCAATCTAGAGTATGATATTCCCTATCGCTCTCGTGGTGAAATGGATATCATACCGGTCTTCGGAACCGTTGTTGGGGGTTCGAATCCCTCCGAGAGCACCCGTACAGCGGGCTGGATTGTGCAACGACATGATCCTGCAGTATAATTCGTTATTGTTTCTTTAGGGTTTCATGAATGCGGGTATGGTTTAGTGGTAGAATACGTCCTTGCCAAGGACGAGACGGGGGTTCGATTCCCCCTACCCGCACCACTTCTTCTCTTCTGCCTTCTCGGACGTATTAGGGACTAATGTCTTTATACTCGCTTTTTAGCGACAAATGACCCTGACGTTGTCCCAAAAAGTGTGGAAAACTGGGGATAACTATGGGGATATGTGCATTAAAGACACTATTTTAACTGTCTGTTAGAAGTGTCTTTTGGCCAAAAAATGGCTTAGATAAGGGATTTTTTGTCACTTTGCTCAAATATATGTTTCACGTGAAACTATAGAAGCAATGTTATTCATGAAACACACAAAATGCACGAAAAAAGGCCAAAAAATATACAGACAGGTGCTTTGGGTGAAGAAATAGCCGTTATGTTTCTCATGAAACATGGTTTTTCGATACTAGCGAGAAATTTCCGTGAAAAATGTGGGGAAATAGATATTGTGGCCAAAAAGCAGGGGATTATACACTTTGTTGAGGTTAAAACTGTTTCACGTGAAAGCTATATGAGAGGAGAGGATAATATGCACACTAGAAAAATCAACAAGGTAGCAAAGACCGTGCAGATGTTTCTCCTAAAGTCTGGTGTTCCACATGAAACACCTTTTCAGATAGATGGCATTGTTGTCGGGCTTGATACCCAAGCGAGTGTAGGGCGCGTACGTCTTTTAGAACACATTAATATCCTTTAATACAGCCTTTTTTCTCAAACATTTTTGAATTTCGAGTCTCTGTGCTAGTATATGGTTCATTGGTTTTTCGGGGCGTGGTGTAACGGTAACATGCTTGACTTGGGATCAAGTGACTCCGGGTTCGAATCCCGGCGCCCCGACCATATAGGCGTAAAGCCAAAGGCTATGGCGTTTAAAAAGACGGTTGAAGACTTTGTATGTGAGCATTGTGGCGCAGAAAATGCGGGCACTGGTTTTACCAATCATTGTCGGCAATGCCTCTGGAGTAAGCACGTTGATAAAGACCCAGGGGACAGACTCGAGGTGTGCGGGGGAATGATGAAACCGGTCGGGGTAGAGGGGATAGTGGGGAAGTACGATTTGGTACATCGGTGTGAGAAATGTGGTTTTATACGGCGTAATAAGGTTTCTGAAAAGGACAATTTTGACGCGGTGCTCAAAATTGCGAGCGCGAAAAAGCCGTGATAGTATGACGTCTGACGCACAGAGGTGCGCGACAAAAGCGGGATTGGTTAAATGGTATAATATCGGTTTTCCAAACCGAGGTCGGGGGTTCGATTCCCCCATCCCGCACCAAAGATTTCTAGGTCTCTGTAGAATTCACGCATGAAAAACCGCGTAGACCCAGTTGTTGGTCTACGCGGTGGATTCTTCTATGGTGGCAAGGCGTGTGTCTAGCGGTCCTCGGTGAAGGATGTGGGGAATGTGCAGCCACAAGAAAACGGATCTGCTTCCAGAGGATATTTCATCATTCCAGTAGTCGAACGTTTCCTGAGGAATTGTGGCGTGCTTTTCGAGATTGTGTGGGTCAAATGGTTCGTATTCCTCGAATCCGCCTCTAGGTCCACTCATTCGCGTTAGGACTGTCATGAGCGTTGGGTTGAGTCCAGTTGGGCTGAACCTGAAGCATCGGAATGGCGGAAGCCTCCAGCAAAATCGCTCGAATGCTTTCCTGAACACGGATGGATGAACAGCCGTGAAGAATAGCACATCGTTCCACAGACAGTTGAGATGCGGGATGCGTCTATCCATTAATGCTTCTCGCTTCCGGTACTTCTTGGCATGCGCCTCATACAGCTCAGGCTTAATGAGTCGCAACTCATTGAGTGGGTAGAGGATCGTGCCGTCCATGTTATCCGGCACCCTGTGGTATAGGTACATATGGGCACCTCCTTGGGTTTTGGTGAGGATCAGTTCGAAAAAAACAGTATCATTTTTATAAAAGAAGTCAAATATCTACTTTGCTTAAGTTCACTGCTTATTTGTTGCAAAATAACTATAAAAAAAGAACCCCCACGTCAGCTTGAGCTGAGTGGGGATCGTGTGAGTGGAGAGGTGAGGGTTCTTGTTCTCTTGGGTTTGCTGTTGTGCGGATCGGCCGAAGCGGATCAGCTGAGTGCAAACCGGAATTACCCCTTTATGAGAAAGTGGTCCTTTCTCGACCTTATCCGTTGGGCGGTGTTACTTGTCGTCTGGATTGGGATTGAGCATGGTCCCAAGTTCTGCCATCGTCCGCTCGTACGCGCTCTTGATGACCAGTTGCGCGAACTCAGCGGCTTCATGTGGCGGAATGCCGTACTTCTTGGCCTCATTGGCGACATTCCGTTTAACCTCCTTTGGGTTCAGGCGAATCTTATTCTCGTCCTCCAACATCCGCTGAAGCACGAGGAATGAGATTCGACCAATCCGTTCTGGGCTGAGTGCCACGGGGACACTCCTTTCTGAAATGAACTTTGCCTATGCACCGGCAACGTGGCGGTCGATTACTTCATTTCATCAACAATGTAATAGTGACATTTAAAACACGATAAGTCAATATTAAATTACTTAGCGGAAAACAAATTTTAGCAACAAAAAAACCGCCGAAAGGGCGGTTTTTTGTGCGGGTGCGAGAGAGATTATTTCACCGCGTCCTTGAGCGCTTTTGCCGCTCGGAACTTTGGAACCCGCATTGCAGGGACCTGAATGGTCTCGCCCGTGCGTGGGTTTCGAGCTGATCGAGCCGCGCGTGTCTTCGTGGAGAAGATGCCGAGGCCAGCGATAGAAACTTCGTCACCTTTCTTGAGTGTGGAGACGATTGAGTCGATCATCATGTCTACCACTTCTTCTGCCTGTGCTTTTGTGCCCATCAACTTTCCGTGCACTGCGTCTACAATTCCTTGTTTGTTCATAATATTTCGTTAAGGCTTGCTTGTAAGCTACGCCCCAATTATATAATAGGCCATTTTTAGCGCAACCGGCCTGTGCAGGGTGGGGTACTAGCGAGCAAACTCTATCGAACGGCTCTCGCGAATGACATTTACCTTAATTTCACCCGGATACTTGAGGTCTTTTTCGATTTTGAGTGCGATATTGCGCGCCATGTCTTTTGCTTCGAGGTCGCTTACTTGCTGAGGAAGGACAAAAACGCGGATTTCACGGCCTGCTTGGAGGGCGTAGGACTTTTCAACGCCTTTGAAGCCGTTTGCGATTGCTTCAAGATCGCCGAGGCGCTTGAGATAGTTTTCTACGCTGTCGCGACGTGCTCCTGGGCGACCGCCCGAGATAGCATCTGCCGTCTGTACGATGATTGACTCAATCGTTTCGTACGGATATTCCTCATGATGAGCTTGCATTGCCTTGATGATTTCTTCGCTAACGACGAATTTCTGGAGAATGCGTCGGCCAATTTCTACGTGTGAACCAGCGACTTCGTGGTCGAGTGCTTTGCCGATGTCGTGAAGAAGGGCGCCTGCTTTTGCGACGGCAACATTTGCACCAAGCTCCTCGGCAATCATGCCGGCGAGGTGTGTCATCTCGATTGAGTGCTGAAGTACATTCTGGCCGTAGCTTGTACGGAAATGTAGGCGTCCGAGTATTGCAAGGACGCGCGGATCGAGATTCAGTACGCCACATTCGAATGCTGCCGCCTCACCTTTTTCCTTGATGATTTTATTGATCTCGTTTTTTGCCTTTTCTACCATTTCTTCGATTTTTGCAGGCTGAATACGGCCGTCGGTGATGAGATTTTCGAGGGCGACGCGCGCCACTTGGCGGCGTACGGGGTCGAATGAGGAAATGGTGATAGCGCCCGGCGTGTCGTCGACAATGATTTCAACACCCGTCGCACGCTCGAATGCCTTAATGTTTCGACCCTCTTTTCCGATGATTTTTCCTTTCACTTCATCTGAAGGAATTGGTACGCTCGTGGTGAGCATGTCTGAAGACACGGATGTCGCGAGGCGCTGAATTGATGTTGCAAGAATATCTTTTGCTTTTCGATCCAGTGTCTCTTGGGCATGGACCTCAAGCTTTTGCATGCGTACAAGCAAATCTTCTTCGGACTGCTTTTCGATTGTCTCGAGAAGTTCTTTCTTTGCCGCGTCTGATGTCATCTGGGCAACCTTCTCAAGCTCTGCCTGACGTTCTGCAAGAAGGGTATCTGCGCGCTCTTTGATGGATTTTATCTCTCCGATGCGAAGTTTGATGTGTTCTACTTCTGAGTCGATATCTATCTGGCGCTTATCCAAAAGCTCTTCTTTCTTAATAACTCTGTCTTCTGCTTTTTTTACTTTTTCTTCTCGCTCTCTGATCTCTGCGCGGGCTTCTTTGAGTGTCTGTTCGGCTTTTTCTTCGGCTTCTGTGATGATTCTCTGGGCTTCTTCTTTTGCCTTAAGCTCCATCTGCTTGATAGCAAGCTCGACAGAACCTTTCTTGCCGAGCGACAGCATCAAGCGCACGAAATATCCGAGCACGACGCCCATGAGTCCAGCAAAGCTCGCAAAGAGCAGTGCTAATTTTAATGTCATGGTGTGCGGACGATGCCGCCTGGAGATTCCTTACACGCAGATAGGGGATATGGCCGCGCTGTGTGTTCTTTGCTTCGTAGTGTTGAATGTGAAGGTCATGTCTGTGGGGTATGCGGGAAAAAACGTCATAAGATAGGGAAATCTGAAAGCTGCACCGTTAAAAATTACAAATAAGTGAACAATTTCATACTACAAGAAAGTATTGGACTTGTCTAATTTTGACTTATGGGTCATTTTCTTGTATTCTCTCCTTTGGAAATAACTAGGCCTTAGGCCAAGGAGGGCATATGCCCGACAACAAGCTCGAGGTGAGCGACCGTGTCCGTTTTTTCGACCACACACCCAAGGGGGATCGTGTGGAGTGGCACGGCGTCATCGTCAGAATCGTGGGGGCATCCATCACCGTTTCCGTTGATACGGAAGAGGAGGGGTTCCCGAAGGAGCTCCGTCCCATCGTCCGGCACAACAGTCTCCTGACGATGTCGGGCGATCGCATCATTGGACCGGTCACCTGACCTTCTGCGCAACAACCGCCTACGCAAAGAAACCACCTTGCGGGCGGTTTCTTTGTATCCATTGTATGAGTTGTTACTGGATAACTTTGTCGATGATTCCGTATTTTTTTGCTTCTGCAGAATCCATGAAGTAATCGCGTTCGACGTCTTTCTCTATTTGCTCGATTGATTTTCCTGTTGCTTCGGCGAGAATTTTGTTGAGGCGTGCTCGAAGTTTGAGAATCTGTTTTGCAGTAATCTCGATATCTGTTGCCTGACCCTCTGCACCGCCGTGAGGCTGGTGGATCATCACTTCAGCGTTTGGGAGAGCGAGGCGCTTTCCTTTTGCACCACCAGAGAGGAGGATAGCGGCACCAGACGCAGCCATACCGACGCAGACAGTGGAAACGTCTGGCTTCACGTGGTTCATTGTGTCGAGCATCGCAAGTGTTGCGGTGACTGAGCCTCCAGGTGAGTTGATGTAGAGGTGAATGTCTTTCTTTGGGTCTTCAGACTCAAGAAAAAGAAGCTGAGCAATGATGATGTTTGCGGTGTGGTCGTCGATTGGCCCACCAAGGAAAATAATACGCTCCTTAAGGAGGCGAGAGTAAATATCGTATGCTCGCTCGCCGAAACTTGTTTTTTCAATAACTGTTGGTATGAGCATGGAAGTGTTGTTATTAATAGTGCACGTATAGTATACCAGAGCGGCGCGTGGCGCAACTGCGCGCGCCACGCGCCGCTTCCTTTTTTATCCAATGCGTTCTAGACTGTCCCTATGAGACTTCATAGATTTTTTGTAACAGAGCGCCTATCTGGTAGAAAGCGAATAGCTCTCTCTGATGCGGATTTAATCCATCAGCTTAAACGGGTGTTTCGTTTGTCTGCTGGTGACCAGATTGTACTGTGCGATGGGCACGGAGAGGAATATGTGTGTACCATTGAACTATTATCGGCACAGGAGATTCATGTGCGCGTGGAAGAATCGCGTCTTGTTGTGAGCCCGTCTCGGGAAGTGTGGTTGTGCGTAGCGATTATTAAAAAAGACAACTTTGAGTGGGTGGTACAGAAAGCAACGGAGCTTGGTGTTACACATATTGTCCCAATTATTGCCCTCCGTTCTGAAAAAAAGTCTCTCCATATGGAACGTTTGCTAAAAATTGCTCGAGAAGCGAGCGAGCAGTCGGGCAGAGGAATGCTTCCACAGGTACACGAACCCATGTCTCTCACAGAGGCGCTGGAGCATCCACAGATGCCAGAAGACAAGATTCTTTTTCATACAACCGGTACCCCGCTTTTGTCTGCAGAGCGTTCCGAGCCTCAGCCGGTTGCACTTTTTATCGGCCCAGAGGGCGGGTGGGATGAGCGTGAAATAGAGGTGTGCACGGCTCATGGTGTACGTGTCCGCACAATGGGCGAGTATGTATTGAGGGCTGAGACCGCGGCAACTGTTGCGCCCGCACTATTTTTGATTCTCTAGAAACTCAAGAACCTTTTCGTTGGTGAGCATGTTTTCTACAAACATGCGCGCGCGGAACCTATCGGCGTCTTTGTGGTGCTCAATGATGTGGTCGACTTCGTGTTCGATTGTTTTTTCGTCGGGAACGAGTTGTTTGTCCTTAGAAATTTTTCCGAAGATAAGCTGAGTGCGCGCTCGTTTGATAGCGCTTTCTTTCCATTCAGTTGCAATGTCCGCCTCTGTTTTGTTTATCTGCTTGAGGTATGAAGAATATTCAAGACCCGCGCGCGCAACATCATCTTTAAATTGCGCAATCATTTTTTGCAATTCAAAATCTACGAGAACCTGAGGTACGGGGAAGGTTGTCTCTGCGAGAATTGCCTCAAGAATTGCGAGTCTGCGCTTTTCTTTCGCGCGTACGTTTTTTTCAGCGAGCATGTTTTCTGAGATCTTACTTTTGAGCTCGTCGAGTGTTTTGAAATCTCCCAATGACTGAGCAAATGCATCGTCGATTGTTTCTACCTTTTTCACCTCTTTGAGTTGTTCGAGCGCGCTATCGATTTCTTTGTCATCAACAGAAAGTGTTTCTTGTGGCTCAGCGTTTACCTTACGTGCAAGTGCCTCGTAGTCCGGAAGTGTGACTTCTGGCATGACTGCTGTCTTGATCTTGAAACCAAGAGGATTGCCTGCTGCGAGTTTGGTGATAGTGATGTCTGGGGTGCCGATTGCGCGCAGAGAGTTGTCCGCGACAATATCCCAGTACTGTGCTTCAATCACATCCTGAGCAGCGTTTTCGAGAATGCGTGATTCGCCAAAGTGACGGACCACAAGATGTTCAGGGGCCGTGCCTTTTCTGAAACCAGGAATTTCTGCTCCGGTTACGAGTTTTTTGAGTGCTTCCGCACGCTTTTCCTCAAGATACTCTGCAGTGATTTCTCCCTCAATGAGGACCTCAGAGTGTTCGAGGGGGGAAATTGTAATATTTGAATATGGCTTGTCTTTTTTCATATGTGTTGTAGCTTCACAGTGTATAGAGATTGTCGTCTCTTTGCAAGCAAAAACCCCGCGATGGCGGGGTTTTTGCTTCTCCTTGCGTTTTTATCTCAGTTCTTCGGCACCTGCATCGATACCATCGAAGCTGGTTGCGTTGAGATCTGCCTCAATGGACGGTATGTCATCTGAGAGGCTCTGGTTTTCTAATTGATGCAACTGATTATCGCCTTGTGGCACAACAACATCCGGTGTCGTCGTGGATACTGGGCGGGTGATGTAGAAATAAAAGCCCACAGCCGCCAAAAGTGCGAGCACTCCGCTTGCCACGATGATGATGAATGGCGTGCGAGATTTGAGCTCTACAGGTGTAACTTCAGGAATGTATGGGTGTTCAGGTTGCATGCGTTTAGTTTAACTCACTCTCGAGTGCGCTGTCCTCAGCCGATACTTGTGGTTGAAAACGTTCTTGCGCCGCTTTCATGATGCGAACTGCTTCAAGAAGATTTCGTCGAGCTCCTTCAAGCTGAGATTTTGCGCTTGCGATGAGTGCGCGCACGCTTTCAAATGCGATGCGTGCATCGTTGTCTGTTGTTTGTGCAAGGGCATTGTTGAATGCTTCTTCAAGTCCTGCGGTATTTGCTCGCGCCACACCAGCGCTTGTTTTTGCTCGTTCCACAAACACTTCAGCCGCGGCAATACTGATACCATCCGATCGCATTTTCTCCATGCGAGATTCGATGCGTGTAATGAGTGTGTCGATACGCTGTGTTCCTGCTTCAAGCCGGTCTTGAATCGTCTGGAAATTTTGTTGAGCAGTGCTTGAGCGCGCACTTCGTGCTTTCATCTCTTCTTCCTCATTTACAACACGTGGCGTGCTCGGATTTTGCATGTAGTTTGGGATAGGGAGGACAAACTCAATGAGTTGGCGTGTTACCGCAGGAACCTGAGATTGGTTTCCAAGAAACGCGTTCGGGTTTATTCCTGTTGAACCGCCAGTGCGTTGTGTTGATGAAACGGGTGAAGTGTTTCCGGATGTGTTTGTATTGGTGTTCGTTGTTGAGTTTGATGTTGTGTGTGTTGTGCCGTTTGATGAAGAGTTTGTTGAGCCGTCTGTCGTGCTGACAGAAGTGTTTGAGGTGTTGTTGATTCCGCCGCCAGTGAGTGCACCATTGCCACCCGCAGTCGAAGAGTTTGCGTTTTTTACAACAATAGAGAGATCTGCATTGTTTACAGAACCATCATTGTTGATGTCTGCCGGGCATGACGCGCTTAGTTGGCATGTACCAAAACTGCTGAGTACGAGATTTACGTCTGCATTTGTGACGTACCCATCGTGATTGAGATCACTTGATTTCTGTGGTGTCGCACTTGGTGCAGAGTTTGTTGTGCTGACCGCTTGTGTTGCCGATGTGTTGACTGAGGAGTTTGATGTGTTTGTTTGGACACTCGTTGTTTCTGTCGATGCCGCCTTCGCAAGTGCCGTTGGAACGTGCGCAAAGGACACTACGGCAACCAGTACGATGAGGCCAACGGTCCGCAAAGATCTCTTCGGGGTAATCATGACGTATGCGTTAGTTGCTAATGCCAGTGTCTATTGCATTGATATCGGTTGCGTCGAGATCTGCTTCGATAGAAGTGAGGTCATCTGACGCGCTTTGTGTCTGAAGTTGCTCAACCTGCGTGTCTGCTCCTTTCTGAAGCAACTCACGATTTTTGTTGAGTGTATCAACACGCTCGCCCCAGAAGTACAAAACGCCAACGACAATCATTGCAAGTACTACGACAATGCCAATAACAGGACCTGTTGTTGAGCGCTTTGGTGTTGGTGCCTGCTGAGATTGCTGAGGCTGATACTGCATGTGTGGTGTTTCCATAATGTGTGTATGTTAGTTGATTAAAGAGTTGGTTCTGCTGAGGTGTTTACTCCAGCCTTGAGGCTCGCGATAGTCTCTGAGAGGTGTTGTCGGATAGTGAAGAGATTTGATTTCATCTCCTGTATTGCACTGCGAGCATCTCCCGAAAGACCAGCGGATGCTGTATCAATCGCACTCTTTGCTTCTGCAAGATGCTTTTCTGCTTCGCTTGTATCTACGCCGTTTGTTTTGAGTGTATCAATGCGAGACTCGAGCCGCTCAACGATGCCGGAAAATCGCTCAAGTGCCGCTTCAATGCGCGCCGTGAGAATATCTTCGGCTTTCTGCAATCGTGCCTCAACTTTTGGGCGTTGTGTGTCTGACACAGTCTCCATCTTTTTCTCAAGTCGCTCGATCATGCGTGGGTGAGCGTTGAGGAGGGCGCGAGGTGTGCCTGTAGCGCCGTCGAGCATCACTTTCCGCATTTCGGGTTTCATTGTCGGAGCTTGCTTGAGAGCTCGCATTTTTTCAGTATCTTCTGGTGAAGCAACTTTTACGCGTGCATCAAAAAACCCGCGCTGTGGCTCCATTGCTCCCGCGCGAAGCGGTGCTACTGTATACACCACGGCCATAATGCACAAAGGAATGATTACATGTTTCATAGATTGTATTGTTAATTCTGATATGTCTATAAGTATAACAAAAAACCCGCGCAAGGCGGGTTTTTTGTAGAGGATAAGCGTATGGCTTACTTTGGATATTTCTGCTTGTACAACTCGGTACCTCGAGCAAATGCTTCTATTGCTTTATCTTTTCCTTCAAATCCATGAACAACAACTTCTTTATTTTGGAGCTTTTTGTATGTTGCGTAGAAGTGTTCGATTTCTTTTATGGTGTGTTTGTTGATGTCGCCAAGGTCTTGCACATCATTCCAGCGAGGGTCGTCGACGGGAACAGCAATAACCTTTGCGTCAGAGTCCCCACTGTCGGTCATGTTCATGATGGCGACGGGTCGTACGCGCACAAGCATGCCCGGCATGAGGGGATAGGTTGTGAGGAGTACAACGTCTACAGGATCGCCGTCGTCCCAGAGGGTCTGCGGTACAAAGCCGTAATCAAAAGGGAAGTCTTGGGATGAGTGTAGGACGCGGTCGAGAGCAATGAGGCCTGTTTCCTTGTCTACCTCGTACTTATTTTTTGAACCCTTGTTGATTTCAACGATTGTTGTAATTGATTCTGCTGTTCCTGGAGCAATATCGTGCCACAAATTCATAGTGAAATATGGTTAGTTGTTAATGTGTTTAGTGAGATTCTTCAGTAGATGCTTCGCCATCTGTCTCTTCGATGTGTTCACCAACAGTAGACTGGATGTCTATTTTCCAGCCAGTGAGTTTTGCGGCAAGGCGCACATTTTGTCCACCCTTACCTATAGCAAGTGACTGCTGATCTTCAGAAACCTTTACGGTAGCCTTCTTTTCTGTCTCATCAATTTCAACAGAGAGTACTTTTGCAGGGGAGAGCGAGTCCTCAACAAACTTTTTTGAGTCTGCTGACCACTCAATAATATCGATTTTTTCGCCACCAAGCTCGCTCATGACAGTCGATACACGTACGCCACGCTGTCCAACCATAGAGCCAACAGGATCGATGTGTTCATCTGTCGATGCAACAGCAATTTTTGTGCGAGAGCCCGCTTCGCGTGCAATCGACTTAATTTCTACAACACCCGCGCCGATTTCTGGGGTTTCAACCTCAAAGAGTTTCTGCAAAAACTGCGGATGCGAACGGGAAAGACGAAGGAAAACACCTCGAGGAGTTTCCTCTACACGGTACAAGTATGCTCGTACGCGCTCACCCTGAGAGTATCGCTCACCCGGAATCTGGTCTTCGTAGGAGAGGATACCTGTTGCGCGACCCATGTCGACAAAGATAGTGCCACGTTCGATGCGCTGAACAGTGCCGTTTACAATCTGGCCTTCTTGTTTACCATACTCGCCGAGCACCGCTGTCTTTTCTGCTTCGCGGATTTTCTGAATAATGACCTGTTTCGCGGTCTGTGAAGCAATTCGGCCGTATTCTTCGCGTCCTTCGAGAGGGAAAATCATCTCTTCTCCAAGGGTAACGTCTTTCTTAATCTTTCGAGCATCGTCGATCATGATGTGGTGCTCTGGGTTGAAGATGTCCTTCTCTTCTTTCTCAGCACGCTCAAAGTCGACATCGCCGTTTTTGTCAGCGACAACAACCGTTGTGTCGTCGACAACGATTTTCACCTGGAAAAACTCTGTTTTTCCGCTATTGATGTCGAATTTTGCGCGAACAATCTGGCCTTTTTCGCCATATTCTTTCTTGTATGCGGTCGCGAGCGCCATCTCGATCGCTTCGAGGATTTTTGCCTGCGGAATACCGCGCTCCTCTTCGAGCTGGTGGAGTACGGAATGTATTACTTTTAGGTCTAACATATGTGTGTATGTTGCCGGGAAACCGGCGTTATCTAAAAAAATGAGCTCGCCGGGGGCGAACTTCAATGCACATATAATAGTAAATTGAAAGAGAAAAGTCAAGTCGGGCTTATCTGTCAAAAACTGTGCATAGCGCGCTTCTGAGCAGGTGTCGTGTGATATAATTTCAAACGAGTACTTAACCATTTTTGTCATGAAACATATTCGAGGAATTGTGCGCAATAAACAGCTCGTCACGCTCGCAGTGCTTGCCGCGGTGCTTTTGTCGGGACTGTTCCTATTTTCTCAAGCAACACCCGTGCAGGGCGTTTCGGGAACTCAGGTGCTTTCATGTAACAACAACACAAGAAATGGTGGTATCTGTAGTTCAAATGCTCAGTGTCAGTCTGGATACTGCGCAGGAACAACAGGCTCGTGTACAACCTCTGGTGCGGGAACGTGTCAAACACCCCCAAGTCTTGGTGGTGGCGATATCGGTGTGAGCGACGACTCCGGTCTTTCTGATGGTACCGACGACGGGGGCGGTGTCTGTACTCAAGAAGCACCTGTCGCGCCGTCATACCTTTCGGCAAGCTTCTCTGATGTGTATTCTGCAAGTGGTGTAAACAACCTCTCCATTACTATTCCCGGTGATCCAGATGCTGGTGTGGGCGATGCACAGCAGGTCGCTGTTATTTTGGCAAATCAGAGTTTTAGCGAAGTGTCTGACGCGATGTGGTCTGACACGCGAAGTGACATTCATTCTGCGTGGAATCTTGTCGCGGGGCTTACTACTGGCGGTAACGCATATTACGGACAGAGTTTGAGGGTTGGAGTAAGAAATTGGAAAGATTGTATGCAGGCATGGAGCGCGTGGAGAGAAATTTCTCCAATCACTCAGTCTGATGGCGGTGGAGGAGATGTTGAAACGTATTCATGTTCCGGCAGTCAGCCGTCAAATTCCACGATGTGTTCCGGCGACGATTCTGGATTGACGAGTCCTGCATCATGGGCGGCGGTGTCTTCGTGTACATCAGCAAAGTGTGAAGCGACATGTTCCGCTGGCTACACACTTTCAAATGGTGCATGTATACCGATTGCTTCAAACGTGTGTTATGGATCATACGACCCGCTCTCAACGATGTGTTCAAGTGACGACACTGGGCTAACACAGCCAACACAGTGGGGTCTTGTGGCTTCGTGTACCAAGGCAACAAAGTGCGAGCGAACATGTCCATCTGGATATACTGCAGAAAATGGTTTGTGTGTACTTACGGGTACAGCGGAGACAGGAAATGTCTTCGGATGGGCATGGTCTTCAAATATTGGGTGGGTAAAAATGAACAGCTGTGAAGATGCGTATCCGATTGTGAACGGCGTGGCTACTGTAGACGGTGTTGCAGACGATGGTACTGCGGCGACAACCAACTGTCAGACAACAACATCAACAAACAAACCGTTTGCTGTGACTATCAATAACGGCGGCACGATGGGTGGTCCAGGAACAATCACTGGACACGCATGGTCGCCGTCAATCGGTTGGATTAAGTTTGGAAATTTGTCAGGTTTTCCTTCTTCTGCTGAGCCATATACACAAAACGCGACACTTCAGTCTGACAGTATGACAATAAAAGGGTGGGCAAAGGCGGTGCTTGGAGACCTCACATCAGGGTGGGATGGATGGATAAGTCTCTCAGGACCAACATATCCTTCTGGATTTACTGACGGTACTCGTGGCCTTACATACCATGCGGCAACGGGACGAATTGTTGGATATGCGTGGGGCGGTGATGTTGTTGGGTGGTTGTATTTTGGAGGTTCGCATTCTTCGAGTGATGGATATCCGAAGGTTACCTATGGAAAGCCTTCAGGGAAGTTTGATTTTCACCTCTCAGCAATGCCCGTGTATCTTACTATCGACCGTGGTACTCAAAAGACAACAAAGATCTCTCGAATTCTTGATGCGGGTGTGAGTGAGGCTGTAACAATTACTTCATCCATATCCGAAGATACTCCTCTTACGGTTTCAATTCCGGGGGCTACTCAAACATGTAACCCTACATGTTCAACAACAGTAACAATCGCGGCATGGGCAAATGCAGAGCCGGGTATTTACAACGTGGTCTTTACGGGAGTGAGTGGTGCAACGTCACGCACAGTTACTGTAACTGTCGAAGTGATTGCTCCGACACTAGACGCTCCTATCGATGTAACGTGTGAGCTTCAGGATGATCCACCGTATTTGGTAAATGCGCCACTTACGTGGGTGGGAACTGTTGCTGGCGGCGTGCCTCCGCTTACATACCAGTGGAGCGGAGATAACGGACTTTCTGGAACAGGTGTTTCCGTTACAAAGATTTATCAGACAACAGGTATTAAGCACGGAAAGCTCACGGTAACCGACGCAAATGGAAATGTTGCGGTCTGTCCTCAAGCGGAGGCGACAGTTATCGTTCGTCCATCAATTAACGAATTTTAATCTCAACACATATGGAATTTCAATCACCCTCACAACAGACGTTTCCGATGCCTCCGTCACAGCACAAGGCTCGTTGGATTGTTGTGTTTATCGTGTGCCTCATCGTTCTCGCTGCGATTTTTACATTCTTCAATTCTTCTCGCGAGCCGGAGATGAGTCAGGAGGACCGTTTTCGCGCAGAGTCGAGCGCATCAAGTGGCTCACAACTCTCTACTGATCAGGAAAAACAGTTTCGCGCAGAGTCGAGCGCAAGCGTCTCATCGACGCTGACGCCGGAGCAGGAGGCACAGTTTCTTCGAGAGACAAGCCCTGTGGGCTCGATGAGGTAGTAGTGGTGTATACTTATAGTAATAGATTAATTAACAACGTATGAAAATCATAAATAAACAAGAAATTCTGCAGAGCGTGAAAGTGATTGTACTCGCGCTTATGCTCACCGTTGGCATCGGCGCACTTCGCGCAGACTGGTCTGCGCCGTCATCATTGCCACCGGCATGTACATCAGGTAGCCCCGGATGTGATGCGCCGATTAATGTGAGCAGTGCTTCTCAGACAAAAATTGGTGGACTCGTGATAGGTACAGGTGCTCCTGAAGTTGCGCTTCGCGCATCCGCAGGCTCAATTATCGCGGGAACTGTAGCACATGATCCAAACTATAAAATTAATACTGAAGGATACATCAACGGAGGTTCTGCAACTGCTGGAGGATTGTGTATTCGAGGAGTATGTAAAGACACATGGCCATCAGGTGGGGGTACAGGTGGTATTGGTGGCTCTGGTACAACAAACTACATTCCGTTCTTTTCTCCAAACGGCACGACACTTTCAAACTCCATCATGTCCCAGTCTTCAACCAACGTGAAAGTTGCGGGAACACTTCAGGTAACAGGTGGCACGCCTTCAAACGGAAAGGTCTTTACTGCAACAGGTACGGGCGGTCAGGGTGATTGGAGATCAGTCATGCTTCCATATGGAACGGGCACCAACCAAACAACGGGCGTTGGGGCTACAATCTCTTTTGCCTTCGGATACTTGGAGGCGTATGGAAACGAGCCGGGACATAATATCGGTGTGGATGGATCAAAATGGTCTACATCATGGGCAGGTGATGTGCTCAACAGCGGTGCTGGCCCAACGCTCCCTGGCGGCGCAAGCGCAAAGTGGCTTGTGAACCTTACACGAATGGATCAGATAGGAGACAGTACAGCAGACCGTGAAATGTATACAGCTACTCCATATGTATACATGGGCGTGTACGCTGGCGGCACAACAATCGGTAGTATCGGAGGTGTGCCACCAACAAGTTGTTTGAGCTCTGGTAATGACTATGATTGTGGAGAGACACGATTTGGTTGGGCGCTTCGAATCGAGTAATCTCATTTTTCACTAAACACAAAAGACACTTATCCACTTCAGGGTGAGTGTTTTTTGTTATACTTAAGTCAACACTACGTTCAGATGCACGTTGAAGAAAAACAATTTAAGGATTTTATTCTTGACGCAGGCCTTGTCTCAAAAGCCGATTTTGCTGATGCAGAAAAAGAATCGAAGGCAACCGACGTAAGCGTTGGAGAAATTCTCGTGAGTCGAGGAAAGATTAGTGAGGACGATTTGCGCCGGATTCACGCGCACGTGCTCGGCATACCGTTTGTCGACTTGAAAGGGCAGAAGCTCGACTTTGAAGTACTCTCGCTTGTGCCAGAGCCGATTGCTCGCAACCACAACATTGTTGCCTTTAAAAAAATTGCTGGCGCGCTTGAGGTGGCGATGCTCGATATTGCCGATCTTACGGCGATTGATTTCGTAAAAAAGAAAGTAGGTTTGAAAATTTTGCCCCGCCTTACAGATAATGAGTCGATGAAGGGGGCGTTGTTGCAGTATCAGAAAAGTCTCAAGGCAGAATTTGGCGATTTGATTCAAAAAGATGCGGTCTCACTCAAGACAGTAGAAGAACATGAGGGGGGAGAGGATGTGTCTGAAAGTGACCTCAAGAAACTCGCAGAGGACGTGCCTGTTGTGCGTATTGTCGACACACTGCTCAAGCATGCTATTTTGCAAAATGCTTCCGATATTCATATTGAACCACTTGAACAGCAGGTGATTGTCCGTTACCGAATCGACGGCCTACTTCACGACGCGATGACATTGCCGAGAAATATTGCGCCGAGTATCACGGCACGTATTAAAGTGCTCGCAAATTTGAAGCTTGATGAGAAGCGCCTTCCTCAAGATGGTCGTTTCAAAATTGAGGTTAACAATGAAAAGGTGTCATTTCGTGTGTCGACACTCCCTGTCTATTACGGAGAGAAGACAGTGATGCGTTTGTTGCGTGAGACAGCCTCAGGCTTTACGCTGGAAGCGCTTGGCTTCCATGGAGAAGCGCTTGAGCGTATTCACCACACAATGAAACTCACGACGGGTATGATTCTCACCACTGGTCCGACTGGTTCTGGAAAAACAACAACCCTCTACACCTTGCTCGATATTCTCAACACGCCGGATGTAAATATTTCCACTATCGAAGATCCTGTAGAGTATCAGATGAATCGGATTAACCAAACACAGGTGAAGCCAGAAATTGGCCTCACGTTTTCTGCGGGGTTGCGCACCTTGGTGCGTCAGGATCCGGATATTATTATGGTGGGAGAAATTCGAGACGGTGAAACAGCGTCGCTTGCGATCAACGCGTCGCTCACGGGCCACCTCGTGCTTTCCACATTGCACACCAACTCCGCTGCGGGCGCTATCCCACGTCTTATCGACATGAAGGTTGAGCCGTTTCTTATTGTGTCGACAGTCAACATCGTCATTGCCCAACGTCTTGTTCGAAAGCTCACAGATAAAAAAGAAAAATACTTTTTATCAGATGCTGAAATTGAAACTCTCAAAAAAACGGTCGATCTCGATCGTGTACTCAAGTTCCTCAAAGAAGAGCAGGTGGTTGAGGGTAAGGTGTCATGGGACAAAGTGCCGTTTTATCGGCCAAAGGCGGGTGCTTCTGAGGAAGAAGCGTTTAGTGGTCGCGTCGGCATTTATGAAATATTAAAAATTTCTCCTGCTATTAAAGAGCTTGTGATGCAGGGGAAAACAGATAAAGACATTGAGAAGCAGGCAAAAACAGAAGGAATGCTCACAATGATTGAAGATGGCATCTTTAAGGCGGTACAAGGCCACACAACAATCGAAGAAATTCTCCGTGTAATTTCAGAATAATCTATGCCAATTTTTACATTTAAAGCTATTAATGCGTCGGGTGAGCGATATGAAGGTGAGCAAGAGGCCGCAAATAAATCTGCGCTGTATAGTCAGATAAAGGGGGAGGGTGGAACGGTTACCTTTGCAGAAGAAAAAAAACAGCGTTCAGGGTTTCTTGCGAGTGCTTTCGCGAGCCTTCAGGGTGGAAGTGTCAAAACAATTGACCGTATTTTGTTTGCGCGCAATCTTGGCACGATGATTACCGCGGGTTTGCCGATGGCTCGTGCTCTTTCTGTGATGGAACGTCAAGCAAAGAATAAGAAACTTAAGAGTGTCATCGCAAACCTCTCGGCAGATATTAGCAAGGGAAGTGAGCTTAGTGAGGCAATGGTAAAGCATCCGTCGGCATTTTCGACACTTTTCGTCTCGATGGTAAAGTCTGGAGAGCAGAGTGGTACGCTTACTATCGCCCTTAAAACAGTTGCTGACCAGCTTGAGAAGGCATATTTGCTGACGAAAAAGGTGCGCGGCGCGCTCATTTATCCTGGTATCGTACTTTCCATTATGCTTGTTATCGGTGTTCTTATGCTTGTGTATCTTGTGCCGACACTCACCGCAACGTTTCGCGAGCTTAAGCTTACACTTCCGCTGTCGACGCGCATCGTAATCTTCCTCTCTGATTTTTTGAAAAACAATATTTTAATTTCCCTCGGCTCGCTCATTGCGCTTGCGTGTGGTGTATATCTCTTTGCGCGTACTGCTTCAGGTAAGCGCACACTTGATACAATCGTCCTTCATATTCCACTTGTTTCACCAATTGTAAAAAACGTAAACGCCGCTCGAACAGCGCGCACCCTCTCCTCCCTCCTGTCCTCAGGTGTTGATGTGCTGGTAGCCATTCGTATTACAAAAGATGTGATTCAAAACTCTTATTACAAAACAGTGCTTGCAGAGGCAGAAAGTAGTGTCGAGAAAGGAGAGCCGATGTCGGGCATCTTCCTTGCGCACGAGAAACTGTACCCCGTGTTTGTGGGTGAAATGACGAGTATTGGCGAAGAAACTGGAAAATTGTCTGAAATGTTTACAAACGTTGCTCAGTTTTACGAGGATGAGGTCGACCAAAAGACAAAAGATATGTCGACAATCATTGAGCCGTTTCTTATGGTGTTTATTGGTATCGCGGTCGGATTCTTTGCAATCTCTATGCTTGGACCGATGTATTCTCTTGTTGACGCTATCTAGTACCCTTTGTCGTGTGCAGTGAGGTGTGTGCGGTGTGGTAAAATAGTGACATGAAAAACGGAAAACGCAGAAAGCTAGTTGTGGGGAACTGGAAGATGAATCCGCAGACGCTTGAAGAAACTCGAGCGCTTGTTGCATCGGTAAAGCGAGTGATGCAAAAGGTGCGTGGTGTGGATGTTGTTGTGTGTCCGCCATTTCCGTTCCTTTCGGCGTGTACTCGGTTTAAAAAGCCTCTCTATCTTGGTGCGCAGGATGTGTTTTGGGAGGATGCGGGCTCGTTTACGGGCGACGTGAGCGCCTCAATGCTTGCTTCCCTTGGCGCATCGTATGTAATTGTCGGTCATTCGGAGCGTCGCGCGCGCGGTGAAACTGATGATATGGTGTCAAAGAAGGCATTCGCTGCACTGAAAGCTGGAATCGCAACGGTTGTGTGTATTGGTGAACAAACACGCGATGAGCATGGTGCGTATCTTGAGGTTGTAAAAAACCAAATAAAAGAATCTCTCGCGCGTGTTCCAAAGCGAATGCTCTCTGGGCTTGTGATTGCGTATGAGCCTGTGTGGGCTATTGGTAAAAGTTTTTCTGAAGCGATGTCTGGGGCGGACATTCAGCACATGTCTATTTTTATTCGAAAAGTCCTTGCTGACATGTACGGTAAAGAAGAGTCTGCCGATGTCTATATTCTCTACGGCGGTTCTGTGGCGCCTATTAATGCGGGGGACATCATGGAGCAGGGTGCTGTTGATGGTTTTCTTGTGGGGCGCCAGAGTCTCGATAAGGTTGCATTTGCAGACATTATCAACATAACTGCCAATGCAAATACCTAACATGTCCTTCTCTTTTAGATCGCTCACGGATATGGGTGATGTTCGTGGCAAGCGAGTATTGCTCCGACTCGACCTCAACGTACCACTTAAAGATGGTGTTGTGTTTGACGATTTTCGTATTAGAAAATCATTGCCGACAATTGAGTGGCTTCGTGAGCGTGGCGCACGAATTATTTGCATCAGTCATTGTGAGGGGAAGGGGGAAGGAGGTGCTCCGACAACACTTCGTCCGGTGGCTGAATATTTGAAACAGACACTACCTGTGTCTTTCGTTGAAACATATGTGGACGATGCGACACATGCGCTTGTTGATGGGCTTAAGGATGGTGAGATGTTGTTGTTGGAAAATCTTAGAATCTACGCGGGTGAAAAAGAGAACGATTTAGCGTTTGTGCAGTCTCTCGCAGGCTTGGCAGATGTGTATGTGAATGAGGCATTTTCTGTGTCTCATCGAGAGCACGCATCGGTTGTGGGTATTCCACAGTATCTACCGAGCGTTGCGGGATTTTTGTTTCAGAGTGAGGTGGAGCACCTGTCCAAAGCTTTTTCGCCAGCACATCCGTTTACATTTATCCTTGGCGGTGCAAAATTTGAAACAAAAATCCCGCTGATCACAAAATTTGTTGGAATTGCAGACACTGTATGTGTGGGCGGCGCACTCGCTAATAATTTTTTCAAAGAAGCTGGGTATGCTCTTGGCGCATCCATGGTTTCTCAGGGTGATTTTGGTCTCGCAGAGCTTCAGCGCACAGCGCCTGTTGTGCTTCCAAAAGACGTGGTTGTAGAAAACAATGGCATTCGCGCAACAAAAATGCCGACAGAGGTATCGGGACAGGATGTCATTATGGATGCGGGCCCACAGACTCTTGCAGAGCTTCGCGATATTATTGGTCGCGCACAGTGTGTGCTATGGAACGGACCACTAGGTAATTTTGAAGAGGGTTTTACAGAGGGGACAGAAGCACTTGCAAAGATGATTGCAGAATGGACGACACCAGAACGCATGTCGATGGTTGGTGGCGCCGACACACTTGCGGCGATTTCAAAACTAGGAGTAACAGAGCGTTTTACGTTTGTGTCTTCCGGTGGTGGTGCAATGCTTGATTTTCTTTCTCGAGGTACGTTGCCAGGTATTGAAGCACTTACGAAAGCGCCGCGATAATCAAGCGCTTGTTTTCTTCAAATGCTCCTTTGTCAGAGGTTGCTGTGTGCGGATCAGGATACACCCACACGTGCGCGTGAGGCACTTCTTCTCCAAATATTTTTGAGCACACCATATCTGTGCCAAAAGCTTTTTTCTGAGCGCGCGCGATGCGTTGGACGACGGTAAAATATGGCGCGATAGGTTCAACATCCCATACCCAGCGATGGTGTTGTTTGGGAATCACGAGTGTATGCCCTGGAGAAAGCGGGTGGATGTCTAGGAATGCAATAAAATGCTCATCCTCATATACCACATGAGCAGGAATTTCTTTTTTAATAATGTTACAGAAAATGCAATCACTCATGTGTATATTCTAGCATGGTACTCTGCGGTACGTGATACAATGAACACATGAACTACGCGCTTCGAGATTACTCTGTTCAGACATCGGGAGATAGTTTGAATGGGTATCCGGAGCTCTTACGTGATCTTCTCACGGCCCGCGGTATCACTCGCGCCGAAGACGCCGAGCAATTTCTCAATCCAAATTACGATCGAGACAACCATCACCCGTATCGAATGAAAGATATGGAGCGGGCTGTCGAACGCGTACTTAAGGCAATTGAAAGCAAGGAGCGGGTGGTAATTTTTAGTGATTATGATGCAGATGGTATTCCGGGTGCTGTGGTGTTGCATGATTTTTTTAAGAAAATTGGTTTTGAACATTTCGAAAATTATATTCCACATCGCCATGATGAGGGTTTCGGCCTTAATATTCCGGCAATTGAAGAGTTTGCCAAGCGAGGTACCGCGCTTGTTATCACGATAGATTGCGGTATCGCAGATGTTGCACCGGTACGCAGAGCTGTTGAGCTCGGTATGGACGTTATCATCACCGATCATCATGAGCCAGGTTCGGAGCTTCCGCCCGCGTATGCGATTGTAAATCCAAAACAAGCAACGTGTCAGTATCCAGAAAAAATACTCTGTGGTGCAGGTGTCATTTTCAAATTTGTGCAGGCGCTTATGTATACCGCGCGTCAGCGAGATATCGTAAAAAATATTCCTAACGGATGGGAAAAGTGGCTCCTTGATATGGTCGGTATTGCAACTCTTTCTGATATGGTGCCACTTGTTGGTGAGAATCGCGTCTTTGCATATTATGGACTTAAAGTATTGCGCATCTCTCCACGTATCGGGCTTATGAAATTGTTACGTGCCGCAAAAACAAACCAACGTCATGTCAACGAAGATGATATTGGCTTTATGATTTCACCGCGCATAAACGCGGCGTCACGTATGGGTATTCCGCGCGATGCATTTAGACTTCTTTCAACGCGCGATGAGCTTGAGGCTGACGAACTCTCAACGCATTTGGATGGCATCAACAATGAACGAAAGGGAATTGTTGCGTCGATGGTAAAGGAGATAAAAAAGACAATTGCCGAGCGTATTGATAATGGAACTTTTAAGAGGGTGTTGGTAATCGGTAATCCAGACTGGAAGCCCGCATTGCTTGGTCTTGCGGCCAACACACTCAAAAATGATTATGGATGCACGGTATTTTTGTGGGGGCGAGAAGGTGGCGAGCTCATACGAGGGTCGTGTCGTTCTGACGGCACAGTAAGCGTTGTGGAGCTTATGGAGGCGACAAAAGACTCATTTGTTACATTTGGTGGTCATGCGATGTCTGGAGGCTTCGCTGTTTCTCATGAGCATATCCATACGCTTGAAGATGCGATTGTTTCGGCGTACGAGCGTATCACCGCTCATCATGCATCTCGCGAGCCAGAAAAAGTCCTCATCGACAGACGGCTTTCAATCAATGACGTAAATTGGGATACATACAAACTCGTTGAGCGCCTCGCGCCGTTTGGTGTTGGCAACCCTAAACCACTTTTCTTGTTTGAGCGTGTAGTTGTCGGAGAAAGTAAGATGTTTGGTAAAGAAAAAAATCATCTTGAGCTCAAACTTGCTACGGCGTCGGGCAAACCAGTTTCAGCAATAGCCTTTTTTGCTTCTTCAGAACAAAAGTCTGCGGTGCGTGCGGGCATGAGTATCAATCTTGTTGGCACACTTGAGAAATCTATGTTTAGAAATTTTCCAGAATTGCGTTTGAGGATTGTAGATATTATTGTATAGCGGATGACTGGTCATATTGTTGTATGGAGCGATGGTGCGTCTAAGGGAAACCCAGGGCCAGGTGGCTGGGGCGCTATTGTTGCGTATGGAGCGCAGGTAGTAGAGCGTGGTGGTCGGGAAGACCACACTACAAACAACCGCATGGAGCTTACGGCAGTAATCCGTGCATTTGAAGAACTGCGCACTATCCCTGGATGTGTTGTTGTGCACACGGATTCCTCGTATGTTATCTCGGGTATTACATCGTGGCTTGAAAATTGGCGTCGAAGAAATTGGAAGACTATACAAAAAAAGGACGTGGTGAATCGGGATTTGTGGGAAACACTGAGTGCGCTTATTGAAGAGCGCTCGGCACGGATTGAATGGAAACATGTTGGCGGTCACGTCGGTATCCCAGGCAATGAGCGTGTTGATGAAATTGCCTCATCGTATGCCGAGGGGAAAGCCGTGGAGCTTTTTTCTGGTGCGCGAGCGCAGTACACAGTTGATCTTTCTGAGACAGTTGCAGATACAGGGCGCGTGGAGAAACGACAAAGGGAAAAAAGTGGGCGCGGCGCTCGCTCACGCGCGCAGGCGTATTCGTATGTGAGCGCGGTTGGGGGAGTGATAGAGACTCACGCGACGTGGGCCGAATGCGAGCGCCGCGTCAAAGGCGTTGCCGGCGCACGTTTTAAAAAGGCATTGTCCGCTTCAGAGGAGCAGGAGATTATCGCCTCATTTTCATAATTTCTCGAGACTACTCAACTTCTTTCCAGAGTCCGATGTCATAGCCATCTGCAGGACCGCTTTGGAAATCAAGATTGATGAGGTTGTTGTCGTATGTTACTCGAGCACCGTTTGAAAGAACCACTTGTTTTCCGATAAGCGCCTTCGCCGCTGTTCCACCGGTCATGCTCACTGTTCCGTTTTGTGCAATAAGGAGAATTGCTCCCGCGCCTCCACTCATTTGGATAGCGTTGTTGCTACTACAGCCGGTACCTGTCGGACACGTACTGAGGGATACAAGCACAGGGTAGCTTCCTGTTTGTCCAGAACCAGAGAATGATCCGCCGCCTCCGAGGTCGACACGTCCGTCGACAACGATGACACCTGGTTGAGTACCGTAGGATGAGTGGAGTCTCACAGCCGCTCCGCTTTGTACAGTAATTTTACCGACGGTCCACAGGGTGCCCTTGAGGACAAGCGCTGTGGAGCCGACAGTGAGATCGCCACCGACTTTAATCGGCCCAGCGGTCAATGTGTTTCCGCTTGTGATGCTAATATTTCCCACCACCTCAAGCGCGCCGATGTTGCCTTGGCCAGAACCCGCGTTGAATGAGCCATCGATTTTTACCTGATTTGCGTTAAAGATACAACCACTACCAATCGTCACGTTTCCGGTAACCCACAAATCTCCAAATGTTGCGGGAGCGCTTGAGCAAGAGAGCGTAAGATTTCCGTTTACTTTCTTGAGTGTTGAAGTTGTGGTGCCCTGGTATCCGATAGTGAGATTGCCTGTGTATGTCCATCCGCCAGTAATTGCCGGAGAAATTGCTGAGGTAACACCTGCTTTCCATGTTGTGACATTTGTGTCGGAGATGGGGAAGCCGACAGGGCTTGGGTCTGTCCGCGTCGTGTTGCAGGACTTGTTGTTGCCGGAGCCAATCTGGCAATACGCTGTTCCTGAAATAGACGAGTTTGCAACATTGTACGCCCACGCATCACCGCCAATACTTAAGCCAGAAATGACGCCCGGGTCGCCACCGACAACAATGTCGAAATATGCATCGAGTCCAGATGGAGATGTGTTGGACCAGCTACTATTGTATGTTCCAACTTTCGCGAGGCCATTTGCGTATGACGCACTCGCCGCGCCAATGGTGTATGACGCTCCGTAGGTTGAGCCTGTATCAAGGACGATCCAGTATGTTGTACCTGGTGTGAGTGTGGGCGCTGTTGGAAGGGTTACTGCGAGGTAACCGTATGATGTAGAAATCTGCGATGCGGGAATATTAACGGATGCGATACTTGTTGTGCCTGGGTTTCCTGTGCCCGAGTTGTTGCTCATGATGCGCAAGGTGATGTCGTTCATCCATCCGCTTGTGCTCTTTTTGATATACAGACGGATCGCGGTTATCGCTGTTGATGTGGAAACTTGGAAACTTTGCGCGACATCTTGTGGGGCAACGTTGCTTCCAAAGCTAATGCCGTACGCAGGAGGGAAGACGGTGCCGTTTGATTGGTTGACTGATGGGCTTACAAGCGTTGCAGAGACAGCATTTTGTGAAATCGAAGAACCACCACCACCGATGATGTCGCCGTTGGAATATACGCTACCGATAATCTGTGATCCGCCGGTGATGCTAAAACCACCATTACCAGAGAATACGGCATTGTTGAAAATAGCACCGGTGTCGCCAACGAGCTCAGCTTCTACCTTTCGCTCGGTGTTGTTTTTATCACCTGTCGCGGTGATGGTGGTCGAGCCGTTACCTGTTGCTATGGTGACAGCTACAGTTTCGCCATTGATACTGAGCTGTCCTGATGTTGGGGTGTATCCGTTTTTGAACTGGTACACTGCATCTTCGACTCCTGCCTCAGCGAGAAAATAGCTTTCGCGCGACACAAACGAACGAGAAGAATTTTTTACCTGTGCGATTGCCGGCGACACAATACCAAAAATAATAGTGAGTGATACTGCGATAAAACAAAGGGCCGCTGTGAGTACAACGTATCCTCCGCGTGTGTTGTGTATGTGTTTAAAAAGGGAACGCATGGTGTTTATTTATATGAACCGCGAGGCACGACAGATGTGTAAAAATTTTCTGTGCGCTCTGTCTCTCCTTCGCCTGAACGAAGAATGAGGATCACGCGCGCCAGTGGCGTACCAGAAGTGCTTGATGCAATGAGGAAATACGACCCCGCAGCGGTTACATCCTTTGGAGTAAGGGGGCCAACGAGGTTTCCGCTACTGTTGTAGAGCCGAATGATACCATCGGTGCCAATGGTGAATTGTGCCAACCGAGCATCGTTTTCGTTGTACATAACGAGAGCGTTTTGGCCACTGCTGTCGACGCCAGATGCCTCGACACTGATCATTGATGCGTTGCGAGATTCGGATACGACCCGCTCGATTACAGCAATTGCCGCATCCTGCACATTGCGCGCCGCATCAAAGCGTCGATACATGTTGAGCCCCACAATGAGAATGTTGATAACGATAAAGAGGAGCATCGCTACGAGCGCGACGTACACAATCATTTCTGCCAAGCTAAATCCTCTGTGCTTATTCATGGAAGTTGGTGAGATATGTCGCCATCGTTTTTGTTGTTGTCGCGTTGTTGCGCGACCACGATACGGAAATGGTTACCTTTTTGGTGTTTGGATCGTTGGTAACAGCACCAGAACATGATGATGCTATGGCAAATGTGCTGTTGTTACGACAGACGCGGTCGATAGTGAGGGTGCGATAAAATTTTTCGTCGATAATTTCGGCGGATGTGGTTGTTGACCACGTCGTATCCCACTGGAGGCCGTAGGGACCACAGGTTGTGCTTGCGCAGGCGATATTTGCCCAGTTTTCATCACGCAAAAACTTTGCAACCTCGATACCTTCTTCTGCAAGGAGTGCAGACTGTGTTTTGTCGATAGACATCGATGACTGCGCGATAAAGATGCGTTGCGCAAGCACGAGTGCGGAGATAAACACAATCAGCACGGATGCGCCAACAAGTGCTTCTGCAAGAACCATACCTTTGCGTGCGTTCATGATAGTTATTCTACAATACCTGTGCCGAAAATTGTAACGCTCGTTGTTGCGCCATCTTGCCCGCGAAGTGTTACGGTGCTTGTCCCTGCAAGTGATGTCTCGCCAGTGAGACGGTTGAAGATGATGTTGCATGATGAGCTTGAGCATGCGCCACCTCCAGCGAGTGAGACATTTGAAATGGTGACACCTGATTGAAGGGGGCTAACAACATTTCCCGATGCGTTTGCTGTGTATGACGTTCCAGAGAAGGTGGTGACTGATGAGGAGGAAAAATACACACCGTATCGAGTGCCACTTTCTCCCGCGAGTGTTTTTGAACGCGCTTCAGTGAGTACAGATTTTACGATGGTTGCACTTGTGTCGAGCGCACTACGACGGCTTAGTGCAAAAAAAGAATACAAACTAATTGTTGCAAATAGAGAGAGGATGGCGACACTCACGATAATTTCCACGATAGATAACCCCGATGAATTCTTTTTCATGTGTACTTTTAGTATAACAGTCTTTTATGTTCTCTTTAGAAAAAATGTATCGCGTATGTGCATACTGGGCGTATGCCTTCAAGGGTGTTGTATACAAGTGTTGCTGGTTTTTTATGTGGTGTTGCGCTCAACACTGTGCTGTTTCACATCGTATCTGGATATGCGGCGATGTTCCTCGCGTGTTGTTGTGCGGTGTGTACGTATGTGTATCGAGCACATCCGCGCGTCTTTCTTATGGGTGTGTGCTTGTGTAGTGTGTGTGTTGGCGTAGCGCGCCATGCATACACACTTTCATATCGGGCACACGATGCTTTGGTGCATGCCGTGGGGGAGGTGGTCGATATTGTTGGTGTTGTTTCAGAAGAGCCAGATAGGCGCGAGACACATGTGCGTCTCATGGTAACGCCACATCTTTACAACAACACCACACTTGAGGGGTACCGCCACGATATACTTGTGGTGGCGCCGTATACCGATACAGAGTTTTTGTACGGCGATGAAGTCCGCCTCTCGGGTCTTCTGCAGTTGCCAGAAAATTTTGAAACTGACACGGGGCGAGTGTTCGATTATCGCGCGTATCTAGAAAAAGATAATGTTGGGTATTATGTAGACAATCCCACATTTTCTCTATTATCTCGCGGACACGGATCATTTCTGCGTCGTGCACTGCTGTATGCAAAGCAAGCATTTATTGCCCGTATAGAATACGCCATTCCATCTCCAGAGTCCGCGCTTGCGGGAGGAATTCTCCTTGGGACAAAACAGTCGCTGGGTAAGGATTTGCAAGAAAAGTTTCGTCAGGTGGGCTTGGTGCATATCGTCGTACTTTCTGGTTACAACGTTACTATTGTCGCGGAGTGTATTATAAAAATGTTTTCATTTCTCCCGAAACCTTCGGGCGTTCTCGGTGGGGTGTTCGGTATTATCGTCTTCGCAATTGTAACGGGCAGTGGCGCTACTGTCGTGCGCGCGTCCATTATGGCGTGCATCGCTCTTGTTGCTCGGGCATATGGCAGGGAATATGATTTACTCCGCGCGCTTGCCATTGCCGCTACGGTGATGGTCTTGCACAACCCACTCATCCTCATCTCCGACCCATCATTTCAATTATCGTGCATGGCAACATTTGCTCTTGTTGCATGTGTTCCTTTTTTTGAATCGCGCCTTAGTATTATTCCAGAGAAGTTTGGTCTGCGCGCATGCGTTGCAACGACACTTGCGACGCAGTGTTTTTTGTTCCCGATGCTTGTATATATGACAGGTATGGTGTCGTTTATCTCTTTGGTCACAAATGTTCTTGTGCCGCCACTCATACCTTCCGCGATGGGTCTTAGTTTTCTCGCGGGTGTTGTTGGTTTTCTTTTGCCGATATGCTCTACAATGATCGGCTTGGGCGCATATATGTTGTTGCGGTATGCGCTTGTCGTTGTTGAGTTTGGTGCGTCAGTGCCGTATGCATATACAACAGTGCCACGCATCTCCGCGTGGCTTGTTGTTGTGTTTTATGTTGTGTTTATGATCGAGTTTGTGCGTCGGCGAAGTTTTGTTCAACAACGGACCAGTTAAGATTTGCAAAAAATGCCGCGATATATTTTTTCTTTTCAGATGTTGGGTAGTCGTAGACGTATGCGTGTTCCCACATATCGAGCGCGAGCACCGGCTGAAGGCCGACGAGGTGGCCGAGATGCTGTTCTTCTACCCATGTGTGCACAAATTGCTCCGTCTGATGATCCCAGTACAGTATCGCCCAACCGACACCTCGAGTGAGGGCGAGTGCTGAAAACGTGTTCATCCACGCGTCAACACTACCAAATTGTGCTTCAAGTGCCTGCTTGAGTGATCCTTCAGCGAGAGCGGTAGCTCCACCTTCGAGGCTTTTGAAATAGTATTCATGATTGCGCATACCATCAAATTCAAATCCGAGTCGTCGTTGAAGCTCGCCTAGTACGTACGCGTTTTTTTCACTATCGGTACGTAGTTCTTCAATCTTGCTAAAAATGGTGTTTACGCTTTTTACGTAGCCCGCGTAGAGCTTAAGATGCTCTTCAATATTTTTTTTCGAAATTCCTGCAAGTTCAGGAATCGAAAATGTGTGTTCGGTGTATGGTTTCATATGCGCATACTATATCAAACTTATGAAATACCTGCTTACATTTCCACTACTTTCTGCGACCGCGCTATGTCTGTGTGTATACATCGTCTCAGTGTGCGCTCTCGTGCGTCTTGATGGCAGAGGTGTACTCAGTGTCGCCGTACTTGATGTGGGGCAGGGGGACGCTATTTTTATAGAAACGCCACATGGACGCCAGATTCTTATCGATGGTGGTTCTTCTGCTAAGGTATTGGCACAACTGCGTTCGCAGATGTCGTTTTTTGACCATACTATTGATGTGCTTATGGTAACTAATCCGGACAAGGATCATATTGGAGGGTTTATCGATGTGCTACGGCGATACGACGTGTCGCTCGTTCTAGAGCCGGGCACTGTTTCAGATAGTGCGACGTATGCACAGTTAGAAAGGCTCGTTGTTGCAGAGGGTTCTCGTCGAGTTCTCGCGCGTAGGGGCATGGATATTGTTCTTGATGAGGGTGTGCATCTTCTTGTGCTTTTTCCAGATACTGATCCATCGGCTTTGTCTACAAACGACGGCTCGATTGTCGCAAAGCTTGTGTATGGCAGCACGACGATGATGCTTACGGGTGATGCTCCGGAGAAAACAGAAAAACACCTCGTCGGTCTTGATGCCGATATGCTCGACAGCGACATTCTCAAGGTCGGCCATCATGGGTCGAAAACATCAACAAGTGATGAATTTCTACAGGCTGTCTCGCCCATGTATGCAGTCATTTCGGCTGGTAAAAAGAATTCATATGGCCACCCGTCGCCGATAGTTGTAGACAGATTGCGCTCTTTTGGCGTCCAAGTGTTTGGTACGTATGCAGAGGGGAGAATTGTGTTTGAGTCTGATGGTCTACAATGGGCAAAAAAATAACCGCCCGGCATTTGCCGAGCGGTTATTTTTTTTAAATGAGTCCTGCTTTCTTGAGAGTTGAGAATGCACCGTTCTTGTTGATGGTCTTGAGCGCTCGAGTGGAGACGGTCAATACAACGTGCTTCTTGAGCTCAGGCACGTAAATTTTCTTCCGCTTGAGATTGATGTATTTGCGGACCTTCCCTGTAGGGTTAAACTGCGTTGCACGAGTGCGGTTGCTGTATCCGCCTCCTACAATTGAACCTCGTTTTGTGATTGCGCAAGTCCTAGCCATGTTTTTATTGAATGAACCGTATGGTATCATAACTCCTATATTTGGCAAGCCATACCCACCCATGGACACACTTTTTGAAATACTTCTCCTTATTATGTCAGTTGTTGTTCATGAGGTGTCCCATGGATACGCAGCGTACTATCTTGGTGATCCAACCGCAAAGCTCCAAGGGCGCCTTACCCCCAATCCGCTCAAACATATAGACCTATGGGGTTCGATTATCATTCCAGTACTCTTTGTGCTCACCCGTACGGGGATTGTGTTTGGCTGGGCAAAGCCGGTGCCATACAACCCATACAACCTGCGCAACCAGCGATGGGGCGAGGCAATTGTTGCGGCAGCGGGGCCACTCTCAAATCTGTCGATTGCACTTGTGTTTGGACTTGCGCTTCGGTTTGTTGGTCCGCTCGGTATATTGCCGGACAGCCTTCTTTCGGCGACAGCCACTCTCGTGTTCATCAATATTCTTTTGGCGGTGTTTAATCTCGTGCCCATTCCTCCACTCGATGGGTCAAAAATACTCTTTGCTTTCTTGCCATATCACATGAGGAGGGTTCGCGAATTCCTTGAGCGATATGGCTTTATGTTTGTGCTCATCTTTATCTTTTTCCTCTGGCAGTTTCTCTATCCTGTTGTTGAGATGGTCTTTCGGCTTATCCTTGGGCTTTAGGGGAGCAGGGTCTTGCGCTCGGCACTTGCATTTTTTAGCGTTACATATTAAAGTATCCCGTATTCCGCGTTGCGGTTTTAATTTCGCCCACAAGGCATGTCAACAATAAATCAGCTCGTAAAACGAAACCGAAGCAAAATTAAGCGAAAGTCTAAGGCTGTCGCTCTTTCTCGTGGTTTCAATGTGATTAAAAACCGACCCGTATACTACGCCGCTCCATTTAAGCGAGGTGTATGTACAAAGGTAACAACAAAGACTCCAAAAAAGCCTAACTCAGCTATCCGAAAAATCGCCCGAGTTCGCCTTACAAACGGCATGGAAGTCACCGCATACATCCCAGGTATTGGCCACAACCTCCAAGAGCACTCCGTGGTAATGATTCGAGGTGGTCGTGTAAAGGACGTTGGTCTTCGATACACTATTGTTCGAGGCGTACTCGATGCTACTGGTGTAGAGAACCGAAACACGAGCCGTTCTGTCTACGGTGCTAAAAAACCTAAGAAATAAGCCGAATTTATCTCACTATGCGACGAAAAGTTAAGAATCGAAATATTGTTGGTCCAGACTTTGTCTACGAATCAGAGAAGGTTGGAAAGCTTATCAACTACGTAATGCTTGATGGAAAGAAGCAGACTGCTCGTACGGTAGTCTACGATGCCCTTGAGCAACTCAAAGATAAGGCAAAGACAACCGATCCTCTCGAAGTTCTCGATGCGGCGCTGAAAAACACAGGCCCTCTTATGGAGGTTCGTTCTCGACGTGTCGGTGGTGCAAACTACCAGATTCCTCGAGAAGTTCGCCCAGAGCGCCGACTCGCGCTTTCTATGAAGTGGATTATTGAGGCGGCTCGCTCAAAGAAGGGCTCTCCTATGGCAAACCGCCTTTCAGACGAGATTATCGCTGCAAGCAAAAACGAAGGTGAGGCCGTCAAAAAGCGGGAAAATACCCACAAGATGGCCGAGGCAAACAAAGCATTCGCGCATTTTGCGTGGTAGACTTAGTATCTATCTGTTTTCCGTGTGCAGAAATGTGTTGAGCGGAGACTTACGAGCGCGACGGCGCGAGGTACATTTCTGCACGGGGCTTATACAAATTATTACGTAATTCATTATGAACCGAGATTACCCTCTAGAAAAAGTTAGAAATTTTGGAATTATTGCGCACATCGACGCCGGAAAGACGACTACGTCTGAGCGCGTGCTCTACTACACCGGCGAGAGTCATAAGATCGGCGAGGTGCACGAGGGTAATACGACGACCGACTGGATGGAGCAGGAACGAGAGCGTGGCATTACCATTACTGCCGCGGCGATTACATGTTTCTGGAATCCGACATTCATGGGTGCGGACACCTCTTTCAAGCATCGTTTTAATATTATCGATACTCCTGGACACATCGACTTTACCGCTGAAGTGAAGCGCTCCCTTCGAGTGCTCGACGGTGCGGTGGTAGTTTTCGACGGTGTGGCGGGTGTGGAGCCTCAGTCTGAAACAAACTGGCGCTATGCTGACGACGGAAAAGTGCCTCGAATCTGTTTTATCAACAAGCTCGACCGAATGGGCGCAAGTTTTGAGCGATCATACAAATCTATTCTTGACCGCCTCAACAAAAATGCAGTTCGTATGCAGATTCCTATTGGTCTTGAGGAAAACTTCCTCGGTGTTATCGACCTTCTCAAGATGAAGGCATTCTACTTTGAGGGAACAATGGGTAACACTATTCGTGAAGATGAAGTTCCTGCAGAGTATGTAGAGGAAGCAAAGAAGTATCGAGCAGAACTCATCGAGAGAATTGTCGAGACAGACGATGCGCTTATGAGCATGTATCTTGAGGGCAAAGAGCCTGAAATGGATGCGCTTCATGCGGCACTTCGAAAAGCGACACTCGCAGTTAAGCTCATTCCTGTGTACGCAGGTTCTGCGCTCAAAAACAAAGGTGTTCAGCTTGTGCTCGATGCTGTTGTTCGATACCTCCCATCTCCTCTAGACATGCCTCCAGTAAAGGGAATTGACCCTAAGACAGGCAATGAAATCGAGCGTGGTCCTTCAGACAGCGAGCCGTTTGCGGCGCTTGCCTTCAAGCTCCAAAACGACCCATTCGTCGGACAGCTCACATTCTTCCGTGTGTATTCTGGAACAGTTGAAGCGGGAAGCTATTTATACAACTCAACGACTGGTGAGAAAGAGCGCCTTGGCCGTATTGTCCGCCTTCAGGCAGATAAGCGAGAAGAGGTAAAGAAGGTGTTTGCAGGTGAAATTGCTGCCGCTGTGGGTATCAAGAGCGCAAAGACATCGCATACATTCTGCGACGAAAACAACCCAATCATTCTCGACCCGATTAAGTTCGTTGAGCCAGTGGTATCCCTCCGAATCGAACCGAAAACAAAGGCAGATCAGGAAAAAATGGGTATCGCTCTCAAGAAACTCTCAGACGAAGACCCTACATTTAAAATTGGTTCAAACGCTGAAACAGGCGAGACTATCATCTCAGGCATGGGAGAGCTTCATCTTGAAATCATGGTTGATCGAATGAAGCGAGAGTTCGGTGTTGAGGCAAACGTTGGAAAGCCTCAGGTGTCATACAAGGAAACTATCACTGGCGAAGCTGAAGCAGAACACAAGTACATCAAGCAGTCTGGAGGTAAGGGTCAGTACGGTCACGTTAAAATCACCCTTAAGCCTATGGAGAAGCTTGAGGAGGGTGAAAAAGTACCTAAGAACGTTAAGCGATACGACGACTTCGAGTTTATTGATTCTATCAAGGGAGGTGTTATTCCTCAGGAATTTATCCCTGCGGTAGAAAAGGGTGTAAAGGAGGCAATGGATCGCGGTATCGTTGCTGGCTTCAAGATGGTAAACGTATCCTGCGAACTCACATTCGGTTCGTACCACGACGTGGACTCATCTGAAATTGCCTACAAGATTGCGGGTTCTCAGGCATTCCAAGAGGCCGCTAAGCGTGCACGTCCTGTGATTCTCGAGCCTATTATGAAAGTCGAGGTGACAGCTCCTGAAAAATTCTTTGGTGATGTGACAGGAAGCCTCTCTTCAAAGCGTGCTCAGATTGAAGGATTTGAGGACCGACCAGGTGGTGTGAAGGTTATCCGCGCGATGGTTCCATTGTCTGAAATGTTCGGGTATACCACACAGCTCCGCTCTATGACAGAGGGTCGTGGTAATGCCGGTATGGAATTTGATCACTACGAGATCGTTCCTCCGAACGTCGAGAAGACGATCGTCGAGAGTCGAAAATAGCAAAACAGCAAAAACCCCCAGATTGAAAAATCTGGGGGTTTTTGCGTGGTATACTGTGTGTATGAAAAACAAAAACCTCAAGGCCGTTGTTGGTCTTTTGTGTTCGGTGGTAGCTCTCGCTCTGTTATCTGTTATTGTCTCATACGTAAGGGGTGGTGAGTACCAAAGCTCTTCTTGGGTAGCCTCAGTGCAAAACATCGCTCAGTTGAGAACAAAATCACCAGCTGTGAAGGTCCAAGAACCAGAAAAAGCCCAGGAGACAGAATCTTTTTCACCCCTTGGTCTGGGGGTGGTGAGTGAAGGTGTGCGGGATATACAGAAAGCGTTGAATATTCTAGGTTTTCCGATTGCTCAGTTTGGTACAGGTTCTCCCCGTAATGAATCGGATGTGTTTGGTCAGCTTACTGCGATTGCTGTAAAAAAGTTTCAGCAGAAGAACGACCTCCCGCAAACTGGCATCGTTGATGCAAACACCCTCGAAGTCCTTCAATCCCAGACATTTTCCGCCGTTGAAGCAGAATTATACCTGGCTGCCAACGAAGCTCCCCAAGAAGGTGCCTCCTGCGCTGCCGGGGAGCAACAGTTTACCGTTAATGGCTACGTTCTTTGTGTAAAGATATTGGGTAAAGATAAGCTTCAGGTGTGTTTCTTCGTTGAGGGTATAAAAATCTGCTATAGAGCGACAATTGTCTGTGATGAGTCTGGTAATTGCACGATTGATATTGTCGACGGTATGATTTTACCGCATATAAAATGTGATATATCACTTTCTCCTGATGGGGGATATAACTTTGTTTGCTATAAAAGAAAATTAATTTGTCTGGGAGATGATTGTTGGGAGGATTTGCCTGGTGGCTGGGGATACTATGAGTTTAAGAAATGCCCAGATAATAAAAATGCATGGTGTTTTTGCGTAAACATTGAATATGGTATTCCGAAATGCACCCCCATCGTTATAGATGACCCCCTCCTCCCATTCCTTCCAGGCTATCCAATACACCATAAACCTGAAATATTCGGTCCCCCGACACCCAATTCTCTCTAGTGGTAACGAGTGAAACTACCCTTTCGGGGTAGCTTACTTGACTTACATGAGCCGTTTGCTAATATGAGCGTTATCGCTTTTTGCGCTGTTTTTGTTTTGTGGCCTTCAGATGCCCAATAAAAACCGTCAAATATACAAGCAATTATTAATAAATAGAAATTAAAACTATGGCAGGAGATTTTGATCGATCAAAACCACACGTGAACGTCGGTACTATCGGACACGTTGACCACGGAAAGACTACGCTTACAGCGGCTATCCTCTCAGTCCTCGGACGACAGGGTAATGGCTACAGCGCGAAAATCGTCGGTATCGACGGTATTGATAAGGCGCCTGAAGAAAAGGCACGTGGAATTACTATTGCCCTTTCTCACAACGAGTACGAAACTCCAACTCGTCACTACGCACACATCGACGCTCCTGGTCATGCCGACTACATCAAGAACATGATTACTGGTGCCGCACAGATGGACGGCGCTATTATCGTGGTTGCTGCTACTGACGGTGTTATGCCCCAGACTCGTGAGCACGTTCTCCTCGCTCATCAGATCGGTGTGCCAAAGATTATCGTATTCCTTAACAAGTGTGACATGGTTCCTGATAAGGAGCTTATTGACCTTGTTGAAGAGGAAGTTCGAGAGCTTCTCACAAAGAACGGTTATGACGGCGCAAACACTCCTGTAATCCGAGGTTCAGGCCTTAAGGCTCTTGAGTCAAAGGATAATTCTGACGAATGGGCACAGAAGATTCTTGAGCTTGCTAATGCTCTCGACACATACGTTCCAATCCCAGAGCGTGAACTCGACAAGCCATTCCTTATGCCAGTTGAAGACATCTTCTCTATTGAAGGTCGTGGAACTGTAGTAACAGGCCGAATCGAGCGAGGTCGCATCAAGGTAGGTGAAGAAGTTGAAGTTATCGGTCTTAAGGCATCTGCAAAGACTGTCGTGACTGGTATCGAAATGTTCAACAAGTCTCTTCAGGAAGGTCTTGCTGGAGACAACGCAGGTATCCTTGTTCGAGGTCTTAAGAAAGAAGACATCTCTCGAGGTCAGGTTCTTGCAAAGCCAGGATCAGTAACTCCTCACACAGAATTCGAGGCAGAAGTATACATCCTCAAGAAGGAGGAAGGTGGCCGACACACTCCATTCTTCTCTGGTTACAAGCCTCAGTTCTACGTTCGAACTACAGACGTAACGGGAGACGTGACTCTCAAGGAAGGTGTAGAAATGGTTATGCCTGGAGACACGGTTACTTTCAAGGTAAAGCTCGTAGCCCCTGTTGCTCTTGAAGAGAAGCAGAACTTCGCTATTCGAGAAGGTGGAAAGACAGTGGGTGCTGGTGTTGTAACAAAGATCATCGCCTAACTTCATCTCATAAACGACCAACATGACTAAGGCAACTGCCACAAAAAAGACGCCAAAGAAAGCAGGAGACGGTATCCAGAAGCTTCGCATTCGCGTGCAGGCGTACGAATACAAAGTACTCGATTTGTCTGTAAAGCAGATTATCGATACAGCGATTCGTTATGATGCGCAGGTGCTTGGTCCAATCCCTCTACCGACCGAGATTAAGAAATATACGGTCAATCGAGCGGCGTTCGTGTACAAAAATGCTCGAGAGCAGTTTGAAATGAGAATTCACAAGCGACTTATCGATATTCTTAACCCAAGTCCTAAGATTATTGAGTCGCTTACGAACCTCAGTCTTCCGTCGGGCGTAAATATTGACGTAAAGATAATGTAGGGGTAGTATGGGGCTCTAAAGGCAGGGTACAACCTGCCTAGAGTCTTATAATGGCTTGAAAATACAGCATGAAATTCATTCTTGGAAAAAAAATACGGATGTCACAAGTCTTCAACGCTCAGGGCGAGGTAGTTCCTGTTACCGTTGTTGAGGCTGGCCCCATGGTCGTCACTCAGGTAAAAGACGGCGGAAAAGACGGCTATAAAGCTGTTCAGGTAGGCTTCGGCGCTCGAAAAGAGAAGAACATCTCTAAGGCACAGAAGGGTCACTTTAAAGACCTTGGCAACTTCATGCACGTGCAGGAGTTCCGAATGGACGGCGCCGAGATTCCATTTAAGGTTGGCGACAAGATTGAGGCGGGTACATTTGCTCAGGGAGATGCTGTAGAGGTATCTGCTATTTCAAAAGGTAAGGGATTTCAGGGTGTCGTAAAGCGACATGGTTTCGGTGGTGGTCCACGAAGTCACGGTCAGAAACATTCTGAGCGCGAACCAGGATCTATTTCTGGAGGAAATCGAAACGGAGGACGTGTTCCAAAGAACATGCGTATGGCCGGCCGAATGGGTGGCGATCGCATCACCGTCAAGAATCTCAAGATTGTTGATATCGACACAGCACACAACCAGGTGCTCGTCCTCGGTGCACTTCCAGGCCGAAAGGGAACACTCGTCGAAATCCGATCGATATAATCACGATACGCATTATCATGGAAACTAAAGTATACAATCAGCAAGGCAAAGAGACAGGAAGCATCAAACTTCCAGAGAATGTGTTTGGTTTGCCATGGAATGCCGACCTCGTACATCAGGTTGTGTCATCAATCCTATCGTCTTCTCGAACACCCGTAGCACACTCTCGAACTCGAGGTGAGGTACGCGGAGGTGGAAAGAAGCCATGGAAGCAGAAGGGAACAGGTCGCGCTCGACACGGTTCTACACGATCACCGATTTGGGTTGGTGGAGGTGTTGCTCACGGCCCTCGCAATGACAAAAACTTCGATCGAAAGATCAACAAGAAGATGAAGCTTAAGGCGCTCTTCACAATTCTTTCAAAGAAGTTTAAGGACGGTGAAGTGCTCTTTATCGACTCGCTTTCATTTAAGGCTCCAAAGACCAGCGAAGCAAAACACGTACTCAACGCTATTGGCGGTATCAAGGGCTTTGAGTCTATTACAAAAAAGCGACGCAACGCGGCTCATATTGCTCTTGGGCGAAAGGATGTAAACACAGAGAAAAGTTTCCGAAACTTCGCAAACATTGAGATTGGCGAAACCCGAAACATCGATCCATTGCAGCTCGTAAATGCAAAATACATTGTGATTACTGATCCCGAAGAATCAATCAAGGCAATTGCTCGAACAGCAGAAGTTAAGAAATAATTACCATGGCTATGCTTGGACGAAAAAAGAATACGAAAGCACAGAAAGAGAAGGTGGCAACTGAAGCTCCGGCTGTTGTTTCAGCATCTGTAAAAAGCTCAGCACACACTCTCGTAAAGCCTCGTATTACAGAAAAAGCGACCGTGCAGAGCGAGCGCAACGTGTACGTATTTGAGATACAGGGCCGAGCTGGAAAGAAGGATGTTGCGCAGGCAATTTTTAATTCATACAAAGTAACTCCAGTGAAAATTGGAATCGTCCGTTCTCCCGCAAAGCGTGTTTTTGTACGTGGAAAGGCCGGTCTAAAGTCTGGTGTGAAGAAAGCATACGTCTATCTCAAGGAGGGCGATAAGATCGAACTAGTATAAACGACCATGAAACGATATAAACCAACATCGCCATCACGCCGAGGACTTACGACTATTTCATACAATCAATTTTTGACTGCAAGTCAGCCAGAAAAGTCTTTGACTCACGGCTTTAAGCGAGCTGTCGGCCGAAACAACCGCGGACGCATCACAACTCGACACAAGGGAAGTGGTCACAAGCGTCTCTATCGAGAAATCGATTTCCGTTTCGAGAAAATGGATATTCCATATACAGTAAAGACTGTTGAGTACGATCCAAACCGTTCTGGCTTTATCGGTCTTGTGTTTTACCGAGATGGTGAGAAGCGGTATGTGCTTCTTCCAAAGGGTGTAACAGTAGGTGATACACTTGTCACATCAGAAAAAGCAGAAATCAAAGCGGGTAATCGCCTCCCACTCAAGAACATTACTGTTGGTACATTTGTATACAATATTGAAATCAAGCCTCAGGGTGGCGCAAAGCTTGTCCGATCTGCTGGAAGTTTCGCGGAAGTTGTCGCGAAAGACGGTGGATATGTTGACCTTAAGATGCCTTCTACAGAAGTTCGAAAGGTTCCTGAAACCGCATGGGCTACTGTCGGTGAGGTTTCCAACGATGAAAATCGCCTTGTAAATATTGGAAAGGCTGGCCGAAGCCGATGGCTCGGTATCCGCCCTACAGTACGAGGTACTGCCATGAACCCTGTGGATCATCCATACGGTGGAGGTGAAGGACGACAGGGTCGCGGTACTCGACGCGCAAAGAGCCGTTGGGGCAAGCCGACAGGTAAGGGTCAGAAGTCGCGTACTCCGAAAAAGTACTCGAACCGCCTCATTGTCAGCCGACGCAAGGTTGGAAAGAAGTAAGCGCTGCAAAGAATTGACTATTAGAGCCCTTTTGGCTATGATAGTCGCTACGCAGCTTAGGTGCTGTTTTTGTTTATCTTTGTCTATCAATGACACGATCACTTAAAAAAGGACCATACGTCTACGAACGACTCCTCAAAAAAATTGAGGGCAAACGACCGCTAGAAACCGGCGTTATTAAGACGTGGGCGCGAGACAGCCAGATTTCTCCTGAAATGGTAGGTTTTACATTCGGTGTTCACAACGGACGTGAGCATATCGAAGTACTCGTTACAGAAGACATGGTAGGGCACCGACTTGGCGAGTTTTCTCCTACTCGAAAGTTTAATAAGCACGGTGGAAAGATGCAGAAGGAGCTTGAGCAAAAGAAGAAAGAGGGTGAGATTGCAGCTGCTCAGGCCGCTAAAGCTACTACAGATACAAAGAAGTAATTAGATTGTTATGAATACAGCAAGCGCACATCTCAATAGCTATCGACAGTCACCACGAAAGGTGCGACTTGTCGCTGACCTTATTCGAGGAAAGAGTGTTGAGCGCGCGCTCGCAAGCTTGCAGTTTGCAGATAAAAAAGCAGCTGCCCCTATCGAGAAATTACTTCGTTCAGCACTTTCAAATGCAAAGCAGGCCGACCTCAACACAGAGGTGCTTGTGGTGCGAGAGGTGAGTGTAAACGCGGGCCCTATTATGTACCGACGCCTTCCTATGGCACACGGACGAGCGTTTCCACTTCGAAAGCGAACGAGCAAGATTTCACTTGTCCTCGGCGAAAAAGCTTCTCCGAAGAAGGTAAAAAAAGCAGTAACAGATACTACAAAATAATATGTCACACAGAGTTCACCCATACGCACATAGACTCGGTATCATCAGAGATTGGAAATCTCGATGGTTTGGCGTGGGCGAACAATACAAGAAATTCCTCCAGAGCGATATTGTTATTCGAGAATATTTGGATAAGAAGCTCCGGGGTTCTTTTGTAAGCGGTATCGAAATCGAGCGTGGTTCAAAAACACTCCGCATCATTATCGAGACATCTCGACCAGGAGCTATCATTGGCCGAAACGGTGAGGGAATGACAAAGCTTCGAAGCGATGTGCTCTCAATGCTCCAGAAGAAAGGTCTTCCTGTAAAAGAAGAATTGAAGGTGGATGTAAAAGAGGTTCGCTATCCTGAAGCGAGTGCTCCTATCGTTGCGCAGATGGTATCTGAGGGTCTTGAGAAGCGCATGCCATTCCGCCGTGTTATGAAGCAAATGATTGAGAAGGTCATGGCAAACCGAGAAGTCGCAGGAGTAAAGATTGAGCTCTCAGGCCGACTTGGCGGTGCGGAAATGTCTCGAACAGAGAAGCTTAAGAAGGGACGTATTCCTCTTCAGACACTCCGTGCAGACGTAGATTTCTGTAAGTACGAAGCATTTCTCCCATACGGAAAGATTGGTATTAAGGTATGGATTTACAAGGGAGATATTTTTGCAAAAGACACAAAGAAAGCATAAGCATTTAATACACGACCATGTTACTCCCTAAGAAAGTAAAATATCGAAAGTGGCATACCTTCCGAAAGAACCCAGCAAAGACTGGCGTCGCTTCTCGAGGTACATCGCTTGCATTCGGTTCATACGGACTCAAGGCTCTTACTGCGGCACGTATCCGATCAAACCAGATTGAAGCCGCTCGAAAGGCACTCTCTCGTGCGCTTGGAAAGAACGGCCGAATCTGGATTCGAGTATTCCCAGATATGCCATTTACATCTAAGCCTGCTGAAGTAAAGCTTGGAAAAGGAAAGGGAGATCCGCAGGGTTATCAGGTGCCTGTAAAGCCAGGCCGAGTAATCTTTGAGGTTGACGGTGTCGATGAAGCAACTGCTCGTGAGGCGCTTCGAAAGGCTGGCACAAAGTTGCCGGTGAAGTCAAAGTCAATCGCACGCGTTGGATAGTTGACGCAACGGCGGAAAAAGATAGTATACAACAATCACATGTCCGAATTTAAAGGAAAAACAACAACAGAACTCGAAAAGACTCTCGCAGACAAGCGAGAGGCACTTCGAAATTTCCGATTCGGTCTTGCGGGTAGCAAGGTGCGTAATGTGAAGGAAGGCAAGGAGCTCAAGCGAGAAATCGCTCGAATCCTTACTGAGATTAACGCAGTACAGAAATAATCGTTATGAATAATACAGCGAACAAAACAAAGCGAACCCTCAAGGGAACTGTTGTATCAGACAAAATGAAAGATACGATTGTTGTTCGCGTGCAACGATTTGTTAAGCACCCTAAGTACCACAAGTACATTAAGCTTCACAAGAAATACAAAGCGCATGACGCTGGTAACACAAAGAAAATTGGTGATGTCGTTGTTATCGAAGAAACAGCGCCTGTTTCAAAAGATAAGAAGTTTCGAGTTATATAAACGACCATGATACAGCCACGATCCATTATTAAAATTGCTGACAACTCCGGAGCACAAATCGGACGAGTGTTTAAGGTGCTTGGTAGCTCAAAGAAGCGATACGCTCGCATCGGCGACACTATTATTCTCTCTGTGCAGAAAGCGGCACCACGAAAGACAATTAAAAAGAAGGATGTGCTTCGCGCTGTTGTTGTGCGATCAAAAGCTGCATACCGCCGAAAGGACGGATCATATGTCCGATTTGATGAAAACGCAGTAGTTATTTTGGAAAAAGAAAAGAACGAGCCTATCGCAGGACGTATTTTCGGTCCGATTCCACGTGAGCTTGGAGAGCTTGGTTTCCAGACTATTATTTCGCGCGCTCCAGAAGTCGTATAATCTCCTTTTTATTACAACCATGAAAATCCGAAAAAACGACAACGTCATAGTGATATCCGGCAAGGATAAGGGTAAGACAGGAAAGGTCATCAAGGCCCTTCCTCGTGAAAACCGAATCATTGTTTCTGGAGTAAATATCCGAAAGGCACATGAGCGCCCTCGAAAGGGTGGGCAGAAAGGACAGATTGTCGACAAGACAATGCCAATCCATGTTTCAAACGTGATGATTGTGGACCCAAAGACAAACAAGGGTTCTCGAGTCGGTATTACTGTTGATGGAGGCAAGAAGGTTCGGGTAAGCAAAAAGAGCGGAACAACGCTGTAATCTACGAATATGGCAAAGATTAAAACAATGAAAGAAAAGAATGATGGCGCGTTTGCGGCTCTTAAGGATGCGCGCGGTTACACCAACCCAATGCAGGCACCTCGCCTTGTAAAGGTTGTGGTAAGCACGGGCGTCGGATCATTCAAAGACAAAAAGAAGATTGACCTTGTTGAGGATCGTCTCGCAAAGATTACAGGCCAGAAGCCAGCAAAGAAAGGTGCAAAGATTTCTATTGCGGCATTTAAGGTTCGACAAGGTGACCCGGTTGGTTTTCAGGTTACACTCCAGGGAAAGCGAATGTATGACTTTCTCGATAAGCTCGTTCACGTAGCGCTCCCTCGAACAAAGGATTTTCGAGGAGTTTCCTCAAAAGCTATCGACGCCATGGGCAATTACACCTTCGGCATCAGGGAACACACGATTTTCCCTGAGACGACGGATGAGGAGCTCAAGGACGTCTTTGGTATGGCGGTCACGGTTGTGACTACCGCAAAGACACCGGAAGATGCGAAGGCATTTTTCGAGTATCTTGGCTTCCCATTCAAGAAGTCGGAGGATGTATCGGCTGGCCGAAAAAAGGCCAAGAAGTAAGCCTTGGTTTGTTTGACAACGGTAGACTCACTTGATAGTATGAAGCACAAGCTTTTTAGAGCTTTTTTTGTTTGAATATATAACACAATGGCAAAAACATCAGTAAAAGCACGAGCAAAGAAGACCCCGAAATTCTCTACACGGGTTGTTCGACGATGTTTCCGTTGTGGTCGAAAGCACGGATATATGCGAGATTTCGATCTCTGCCGTATCTGTTTCCGTGAGTTTGCAAACGAAGGTAAGATCCCGGGCATTAAGAAGTCTTCTTGGTAATATACTATGGACCACATTGCTGACATGATTACACGAATCAAGAATGCGACCGACGTGCGCAAAGAGTCTGTCGTGTTCCCATATTCTCAACTCAAATTTGATATTGCGACCGTTCTTGAGAAAGAAGGCTTCCTTAAGTCTGTTTCAAAGAAGGGTAAGAAGATCACAAAGTTTATTGAAGTAGAGCTCGCATATGATGCAGAGGGTCAGCCAAAGATCAACGGCGTAGAGCGCATCTCAAAATCTTCAAAGCGTATTTACCAGAAAGCAAAAGATATTTTCCCAGTGAAGTACGGCACAGGTTTGCTTGTACTCACAACACCAAAAGGTATTCTCACTGGTGCTCAGGCACGAAAGGAGAAAGTTGGCGGAGAGGCTTTGTTTAAAGTGTGGTAATCAACGTAACAAGAACCATGTCCCGAATTGGCAAAAAAGTAATACAGATTCCTGAAAAGACTGAGGCTCGTGTCTCTGGTGATGTGTTTACCGTAAAAGGTCCTCTTGGCGAGCTTTCACGATCTTTCGGAAACGGAATCGATATTGCTATTGCAGACAATGCAATCACGCTCTCTATTGCAAAGGGCAACACCAATCCAGCATTGTGGGGCACCTACGCTTCTCATGTAATGAACATGGTAAAGGGCGTCAATAAGGCGTACGAAAAGAAGCTCGTTATTGAGGGTATTGGATACAAAGCAGAAGTAAAGGGAAGCGACCTTATCCTCGGTCTTGGTTTCTCACACCCTGTGAAAGTTCCAATCCCTTCAGATCTTAAGGTTGTATCAGAAAAGGGCACTATCACAGTATCGGGTATTGATTCAGAAGTAGTCGGTCAGTTTACAGCGCGAATCCGTGCGCTCAAAAAGCCTGAGCCGTACAAGGGTAAGGGTATCCGATACTCTGATGAGGTTGTCCGACGAAAGCAGGGTAAGAAAGCCGCATAATATTTATGAATAAGAGTCAGATAAAAACAGCAAAGCGAGCACGCCGACAAGCACGAATCCGATCTGCGATATCGGGTACTTCAGCACGCCCACGACTTTCAGTATCAAAGACAAACACTGCGTTGTATCTTCAGATTATTGATGACACAGCACGAAAGACACTCGTTGCTATCTCTACTCGCACTGTAAAAGGGAAGACTCCTGTTGAGTCTGCTCGAGCGGCTGGTGCTGAGCTTGCAAAGAAAGCTCTTGCACAGGGTGTAACTGCTGTCGTCTTTGACCGTGGTGGCAATATGTATACAGGAAAAGTGCGAGCTGCCGCAGAAGGTGCGCGCGAAGGTGGACTAACGTTTTAATATATGGAACAAGAAACAAACACGATGAATACTGCACAGACTGATGTTGTTGAGACAGCTTCACCTGTCGCGCCTGTTTCTGCTGATGCACAGCACGATCGCCGAGGTGGCCGCCGTGATCGCAACTCTTTCCAGAAAAACCCTCGAAAGGCTCCACGACGAGAAGCTCGCGCAAAGCCTGAGTTTGACCAGAAAATTATCAGCATCCGCCGTGTAACACGTGTGGTTACGGGAGGTCGCCGATTTAGTTTCAGCGTTGCGATGGTTGCTGGAAACCGAAAGGGTTCCGTCGGTGTTGGTATCGGAAAGGCGGGTGATACATCACTTGCTATCGAAAAAGCACTCCGAGACGCAAAGAAGAACATGATTACAGTTCGCCTCACAAAAGACATGTCTATCTCTCATGATGCAGAGGCAAAGTACTGCAGTTCACGCGTTCGCGTGATGCCTGCTCCGGGTAAGGGTGTTATCGCAGGAAGCGCAGTACGATCTGTGATTGAGCTTGCGGGTATCAAAAATATTGGCGCAAAAATCTTTTCTCCAAGTAAAAACCGAATTAACAACGCGCGTGCAGCAATCGAAGCGCTTCGAAAACTTGGTACAGTAAAGAAGGTTGCTCCAGCTCCAGTTGCTGACACTACTGTTTCGGCATAATACACACGACCATGCAGATTCATAACATCAAACGAAAAACAAAAAACAAGAAGGCGCAGTCAGTGGGCCGTGGCGGAAAGCGTGGAAAAACTTCAGGACGAGGAACAAAAGGACAGCGAGCGCGTGCTGGTGGAAAGCTCCGTCCAGAAGTTCGAGATTTCATTAAGCGACTTCCAAAACTCCGAGGATACTCATTCCGAAGTATTCAGGAAAAGGCAACCGCTGTTAATGTTGGCGATCTCGACAAAGCATTTTCTGCTGGCGATGCAGTTACTCCAACAATTCTTCTTGAGAAGGGTCTTGTGGGCGCACGAAAAGGTAGTCGTCCAATAGTAAAAATTCTCGGCGGTGGAGAGCTTTCAAAAAAGCTCGCAGTATCAGGATGTAAGGTTTCTGCATCCGCTCAGGCAAAGATAGAGAAGGCGGGTGGTAGTGTTACGCTCTAAAACATGACATCTTTTTTTAATAAAATCGTTACCATCTTTCAGGACAGTATCATCCGAAAGAGGATTCTCTTTACGCTCGGGGCACTCGTTGTCTTCCGACTCTGTGCAACAATACCGATTCCTGGTGTTGACCCAAATCGACTCCATTCACTCTTTACAGGCAATGACTTTTTGAGCTTGTTCAACGTTTTCTCTGGAGGAGGCTTTTCAAATCTTTCTATCGTCATGATTGGTGTAAGCCCGTACATCACGGCGTCTATCATCATGCAGTTGCTCACAATCATGTCGCCTCGCCTCAAGGCTCTTTATCAGGAGGAAGGGGATGCTGGTCGCAAAAAGTTTAGCCAGTACTCACGACTCCTCACTGTTCCTATCGCGGCGGTGCAGGCATACGGTTTTCTCGCACTTCTTCGTACAAACGGTGTGCTTGATGTGATGAGTTTCCAGGAGCAGATTGTAAATATCCTTATCGTTACGGCGGGTGCTGTCTTCTTGATGTGGCTCGGTGAGCTCATCACTGAATATGGTATCGGCAACGGTGTGTCACTCATCATTTTTGCAGGTATCGTTTCTCGTCTTCCTGCTGGTCTCGCACAGCTTCAGTTTATTTTTGATACGGCACAGATTCCTGTATACGCGCTCTTCGTTGTGATCACGCTTGTCGTTATTGCGGCTGTTGTGTTTATCACTGAGGCAGAACGTCCGATCCCTATTACCTACGCAAAGCGTGTTCGTGGAGCACGGGTATACGGTGGTGTATCAACATACTTGCCCCTTCGCCTCAACCAAGCGGGTGTTATTCCAATCATCTTTGCATTGTCTATCTTGCTCTTCCCGCAGATGATTTTCAGCTTCTTGCAGAACATCAACAGTGATACGTTTAAGTCCGTTGCATCTTCTGTGTTGGCAACACTCAATAATGGTTGGGTGCACGCAGGACTTTACTTCTTCCTTGTCTTTATCTTTACGTACTTCTACACAGCAGTTACGTTTGATCCAGATTCAATTTCTGTAAACTTGCAGAAGAGCGGTGCGTTTATTCCAGGTGTCCGCCCGGGTCCTTCAACATCAGCATACATCGCACGCATCCTTACTCGTCTTACACTCTTCGGCGCACTCTTCCTCGGTATAATCGCAGTATTGCCTCTCGCGATGAAGGCAGGAACGGGTATTACAGCCTTCTCTATTGGTGGTACAGCGCTCCTCATTGTCGTCTCTGTGGTTATCGACTTGATTAAGAAAATTGAGGCGCAGATTTCTATTCGAGAGTACTAGGGGCAAGACAGTGAGCGTCCTTTGGTGCTACACTTAAGCTATGAATCCCCATATGTTTGTGTTTATCGGAAGGTCGGGCTGTGGCAAAGGGACACAGGCGACGTTTCTCAAAGAATACCTCAAGGAGCACGATACTACAGCTCGGCCTGTTTTGTATATAGAAAGTGGGGGGCGGTTTCGCGAGCTCATTAAGGGCGGTTCATACACGGGAAAGCTCTGCGAGGACGTAAACACTCGTGGTAAGCGTGGTGCGGATTTCCTTGGTGTGTGGGGATGGGCGAGTGTGCTTGTCGAGCAGAGCACAGGCAACGAACACGTTATGTTTGACGGTTCTCCGCGCTCTCTCACTGAAGCAATGGCAATGAGCTCGGCGTTCAATTTTTATGGACATACTGCCAATGTTATATTTCTCAACGTAAGTCGGGAATGGTCTTTCAAACATCTTATGTCGCGTGGCCGCGCAGACGATGCGTCTGTTGATGCGATCAACAAAAAGCTCGATTGGTTTGATACTGACGTGATGCCAGGTATTGAGTTTTTGCGAAACGACCCACACTGCAACTTTATTGAGGTAAACGGAGAAATGGGGAAGGAGGACGTGCACAATTTTATTGTGTCGCATTTGAAGGTTTCATAATGGTTACGATAAAGACGAAAGAAGAACAACAGATTTTGCGCGAAGGTGGTGCTCGCCTCGCGTTTATTTTGCGCGAGCTTCAAAAAGCAGTGCGTCCGGGTATTTCTACAAAAGAACTCGATGAGATGGCACTTGCGCTTACACGGGAGGGTGGAGACGAACCCTCTTTTCTAGAATATCAACCAGATGGTGCACGCCGTCCATACCCCGCGAGCCTATGTGTTTCGATAAATGACGAAATCGTGCACGGTATTCCAAATGAACAGCCAAAAACCCTTAAAGAAGGAGACATCGTGTCTCTTGATATGGGAATTATTCATGAAGGTCTGTTTACAGATTCGGCAATTACTGTACCGGTGGGACGTGTCGATGAGCAAGCTCGTCTGCTTATTTCAACAACACGCGAAGCGCTTATGCGCGGTATCTCTGCCGCTCGAGCGGGCAATAAGATTGGGGATATTGGGCACGCTATAGAGTCGTTTGTGGAGCCGTTTGGTTTTTCTCATGCTGAAGGGCTCGCGGGGCATGGTGTGGGCTATGCCGTGCACGAAGACCCATATGTGCCAAACACTGGCAAAAAGGGTACAGGGATTACACTCAAGCCCGGTATGGTGCTTGCTATCGAGCCGATGCTCTGCGAGGGTACGGGCAGGACAAAACTCGACAGCGATGGATACACATATCGCACACGCGACGGAAAGCGCAGTGCGCACTGCGAGCACACTATTCTAATTACCGACGGCGACCCAGAAATTTTGACTCGCTAGCAGACAGCATTTATACTTACGGGATATTAAGAGTATAGCCATATGACAAAGGAACAACACCCAAAGAAAGAGAGAACACTTGTGATTATCAAGCCGGATGGCGTACAGCGAACGCTCATTGGAGAAATTATTAAGCGATATGAGCGCGCGGGTCTCAAGCTCGTTGCTATGAAAATGATGGCGGCATCGGCTGAGCAGATTGAGCAACACTATACACTTGACCCAGAATGGCGACGTATTACCGGCGAGAAGCGCATCAAGGCGGCTCAGGAAAAGGGGGAAGTGCTTGCTACCAACGACCCACTTGAGATTACTCGTATCGTACTCGACAATCTCAAGAAGTACATGACGAGTGGCCCTGTGGTGCTTATGGTGTGGGAGGGCGCTCATGCGGTTGCTATTGTGCGAAAAATTACAGGTGGTACCGAGCCTCGAAGCACAGATGTCGGAACGATCCGAGGAGACTTCGTGCTCGACTCCTACATGATGGCAGACACAGATGGTCGAGCGGTGCGCAACCTTGTGCACGCATCAGGCACGGTACCAGAGGCGGAAAACGAGATCAAGCATTGGTTTTCAGAGAAAGAGCTTATCGATTACCGATTGATTCAGGATGCGATGCTCTATGATGTAAATTTGGATGGTATTTTTGAGTAGGAGATGAATGTCGGTCGAAAAAACGCCCCTTGTTGGGGCGTTTTTTGCTGCATTTCTTGCGTCAAAATTTCTTTTGTATCGCAATAGTAGAAAATATTTGTGCCCACAGTGCATGGGCGTATAATTACAGCAGGGTTATTTGGGATATTATCTAGATTAAAGATATATTCAGGGAGCTTTATATCGCATCATGCTTTGGCATTGTTGTTGCGAGCACCCACCTAGTTTAAGACTAGGGCAATATACTCGAGTAACCCTCATTAAACCATCCGCGCGAGCGGATGTTTTAATTGGGGGACAAAGACGGTACAATAGGTGTATACCCAACACGGTACACCATGCTTCAAAAACCCCTTTTCATCTTCGGTTTTTTCTTTCTTGTGCTCATCGCGGTTCTGCATGTGGTTGCTGTCGACTGGTATCTGTATTGGACTCTTCCGTGGTTTGATATTTTGATGCATTTTCTCGGTGGTGCATGGATTGGTTTTGTATGTATCTGGCTTTGTTTTTATTCCAGATATTTTTCTATGCCGGCACGCACAGATATTGTATATGTGGTGAGTGTGTCTGTGTTGGGGGCGCTTGTCGTTGGTGTGTTGTGGGAAGTTTTTGAATATGTGACAGGCATTACATTTCTTGTGTCCAACTACGTCCCCGACACAGTCCTTGATTTGATTATGGATGTTGTTGGCGGTGTAGTTGTGGCGGTTGCGGTATATCGATATAAAAAACCATATCATGGCAACGCTTAAACTTACATTTTGCACAGGTGTTGGTACAGTAACGGGCGCGAATTTTCTCTTGGAGAGCGACAAGACGAAGCTTCTCGTAGACTGTGGCTTGGTGCAAGGTGGTTCATATGCAGAGGGGGAGAATCGAAAAGAATTTCTCTATGACCCCGCAACGATCGATATGTTGTTTGTGACGCATGCGCATATCGACCATATTGGCAGAATCCCAAAACTTGTTCGTGACGGTTTTAAGGGCGTTATTTATTCAACGCCGGAAACAATGGAGATTGCAAAGCTCATGTTGCTTGATGCGGTTCGTATCATTGAAATAGAGTCAAAAACAAAGGGTGTCACACCACTATATTTTGACGCCGACGTGCACAATGCTTTTCTTTTGTGGAAGACGATACCATACCATACACCAACAAGCGTTTCAGACGATTTCAAGGTAACGCTCAAGGATGCGGGGCACGTGCTCGGCTCGTCTATTTTTGAGTTTGAATATCAGGGAAAGAAAATCGTTTTTTGTGGTGATTTGGGAAATTCTCCAGCGGCGCTTTTAAAGGATACAGAAGCAGTTACAGACGCCACGTATTTGGTCGTTGATAGCGTCTATGGTGACCGTAACCACGAAAGCAGGGATGTCGCAGACAAAAAACTTGAAGAGACAATACGGCGCACTATCGAGAAAAAGGGTGTGCTCATTATCCCATCGTTTTCGCTTGAGCGCACACAAATTATTTTGTACAAGATAAATAATATGGTTGAGGACGGGGTAATTGAGCCACTCCCTGTATTTGTTGATTCGCCTTTAGCTATCAAGATTACTGAAATATATAACAAGTATAGTTCACAGGAACATTTCAACTCGGCGATACGAAAAGATATTGCGGGTGGCGATCATATTTTCAATTTTCCGAAACTTAAAAATAGTATCCGAGGTGAGGACTCGCGTGCGATTAGTCATACATCAAACCCAAAAATTATTATCGCGGGCTCAGGTATGTCCAACGGTGGGCGGGTAGTATTTCATGAGGCGCAGTATTTGTCTGATGAAAAAAATACGTTGTTGCTTATTGGGTATCAGGGGTTGGGGACGATGGGGCGACAGTTGCAGGATGGTGCAAAAGAGGTGGTGTTGAATGGTGAAAAAGTGCCTGTGCGCGCGACCATAGAAACGATTTCCGGATATTCTGCCCACAAAGACTCCGACCATCTCGTTGAGTTTGTCGCGCAGACTGCCGAGACCGTGCAAAAAGTGTTTGTTGTTCTGGGTGAGCCAAAGTCAGGTTTGTTTCTCGTTCAGCGATTACGAGATTACGTGGGTGTCAACGCCCTGTACCCAGAACGAGGGAAAGTATACGAGTTGCCGTGCTAAACAAAAACCCCGCGTGTGCGGGGTTTTTGTTTACTTAATCTGTGCAATGATTCGGTTGAATGTTTCAGGATTCTTGTCTGCAAGTGTCGAAAGAATCTTTCGGTCGAGCGCGATACCTTTCTTTTTGAGGGCGCCGATTACTTTGCTATATGAGAGACCCTGTGGCTCAAGCGCCGCGTTGATGCGGACCGCCCAAAGCTGGCGGATATCATTTTTCTTGTCTCGTCGGTGAGCAAAAGCGTATGTTCCAGCGTGTGAGATGGCCTCATATGCCTGGCGCTCCTTTTTGCTTCGTCCAAAGCGGTAACCTTTTACCTGCTTGAGAACATTTCTTCGTGTTTTGAGTGCGTTTACACCCTTCTTTACTCGTGTCATGGTCGTATATTACTGATTACTGGTTTACAAGATATCGGCTCTTGAGCTTGTTGTTCATTGTGAACCGAGCAGAACGCTTTTTTGAAATACCAGATCGTCCGCTTTCTTTTGAGTTGAAGTGGTTCTGACCAGTTTTGCGCGCAATAATCTTGCCGTTTCGAGTCAGCTTCAATCGCTTTGTAAATGATTTATTCGTTTTCATATGAATAATTATTTCCGTCCTGATGTTATTTTTACACTCGTTCGATGACCGCGGTGAGGCCCTTCGGGCTCTTCTTTGGTGCGTCGGCAATTTTGTATTCTACGGTGATGAGCTTTAACACTCGTTCCATGCGCTCTTTGAGGAAATTGAGATCCATGAACTTTGAGCGTCCCGGGAGGAAGAGGTCGATTTTGACTCGATGTCCTTCCGAAAGCCATTCCGATGCTTTTTTTGCCTTAAGTGCGAGGTCGTGGTCGCCAGTACCGACTTTCACCTGAATGTTCTTTACTTCGACTACGTGAGCCTTGGCCTTTGCAAGCTTTTGCTTTTTGTTGTCGTCGTATTGAAACTTGCCATAATCCATGATCTTGGCGACCGGAGGCTCGGCATTGGGTGAAATCTCAATCAGGTCAAGCTCTGCTTCTGTGGCTCGTTTGAGGGCTTCCTCGAGGGAAATGACCCCAATATTAGCCCCGTCAGGGCCTATAACCCGCAATTGCGGGGCTTTTATCTGATGATTGATTCTAACCTTCGTACTCAATATGTGTGTGAAATAACTTAATAACGTCCCAAAAATATAGCATTCTTTTGAAAAATGGGCAATAGGTACCCCACCTAGAGGAATCTGCGTATTGGCAGGACAAAAAACTCATGCAATTTCCATATGAGAGGACGTTTTTTCCATGTTTCAAGGAGGATTTCTTTTGAGTGGGCTATATCGGCGAGGAAGTGGCTCTTGAGGGGCTTGATAAATGCCTGATCCATAGAAACGATGTTTGCTTCGTGGTTGTAGGTAAAGCTGAGGTTGTCAAAATTGAAACTTCCGATCGTTGCCCACGTATCGTCGATAACCGCTGTTTTTGCGTGCAGGAATGCGCCGGAATATGTGTAGATATGAGCGCCAGCTTCAAGTATCTCGTGAAAAAAGCTGTGTGATGCGCGGTTGACCAAGATTACATCATACGTTTCTGGAACAAGAATTTTTACGTCTACTCCGCGTGCGACAGCTCTGCGTAGTTCTTTTACAAAACGCTGGTTGGGAACAAAGTAGGGGGTTGTGAGGAACGCGTATTGCCTTGCGGAGCGAAGCGCTTGTATGAATGTGTGATACAAAAAACGGCGGCGCGGGTAGGGGGCGTTGGTTACGAGACGTTCGCCGCGGTGGTAGCGCTTAAATTTTTTCAGTCGAGAAAAAATATTTTTTTCTGCGGCAAGATCCCACATTTCTTCAAATGCATCTTGCATTTCTCGGGCAGTCGGACCAGTCACTCTCACGCTCGTATCGCGCCATGTGCGCATGGCGTCATGAATACCGACACCGCCGGTAAAACCAACCGCTTCGTCGACAACAAGTATTTTGCGATGATCTCTAAAGTACCAAGAAAAAATATCTCGAATGCGCCACGGACTTACGATATTAAAAAAGCGAATCTCAATGCCCGCGTCGCGGAGCATTGCGGGTACGGTTGAGTTGTAAAATGAGAAGCTCCCAACGGTGTCACATATGATGCGCACACGCACACCTTCAATACGTTTGCGCATGAGAACGTCAATAAATCGGCGACCGATTGTGTCGACCATAAAGATGTATTGTTCAAGGTCGATAGAGTGGCGCGCTTGTTCGCACGCAGTGAGCATCGCTTCCCATGCGTGTGCGCCATCGAGATAAAATTCGGGTTTTCGCTTGAGTGGAGCCATGGTAGTACAGTCATTTTATCATAGTGAAAGTTATCCACATTGACTGGTGAACGAATGTTCACCTATACTATACACAGAGTGCGAAGGGGGATTATCAATAAACTATCGCCACATATATATGAGTAAAACAAAAATGCTGTATTCGATTCACGACGAGCTCAAGCGTCTTAATGAGCAAATCGATATCAAAATTATAAAAGGTCAGTCATATGCCCAAGAGGCGCGGCGCCACCGATCATTGCGAAGTCAGCTCAACCGCGCTCGCCGAGCATCATGGCTCACACGTTCATTTGGCTTCGCTTCGTTCCTGTAGAATAATGGGTATACACCCGCATGAATCAGGAATACAAACAAAAAATTCTCGGCTTCTATAAAAAAAATCGGCGAATGCCCGCGTATCAGGAAATCATGGCGCTCGTTGGTTTTAAGTCGAAAAACGCAGTATACAAACTTATCAATCGTCTTGTCGAAGAAGGTGTTGTAGAGAAAGATGCGAGAGGTAAGTTGATTCCCAAAAATATGTTTGGCCAAGTCCCTGTCCTTGGCTTAGTTGAAGCCGGTCTACCGTCTGTCGCAGAGGAAGACGCGCTTGATACAACAAGTATCGACGAGCTTCTGATAGAAGATCAAGGCAACACCTATCTGCTCGAAGTGAAGGGTGATTCAATGATTGAGGAGGGAATTAAAGAGGGAGACATGGTGGTTGCGGAGCGACGTGAGCATGCGCGCGATGGCGAGATTGTTATTGCAGAAGTCGATGGTGGGTGGACGATGAAATATTATCGTACGCGCGGGGGCAAAGTCTGGCTTGAGCCTGCCAACAAACACTACAAGCCCATTTATCCAACAGAGAGTTTCCGTATCGCCGCGGTGGTGAAGGGGGTTGTGAGGAAGTACTAAAGTGACACGGAGCCGTGTTCTGGTATTATTCCTTGTATGGGTTTCTTAAGAAGAATATACATACCCGTTCTCTCTCGGATTGAGCGTGTTATCAAAACGGATGTGCGATATGTCATGCGGGGCAGTACGTGGCTCACATATTCTCATGCCGTATCTGCGCTCACAACTCTTGCGTTTGCCATTGTCTGTGCCCGCTTTCTTTCTAAAGAGCTGTACGGAACATATAAATATGTCTTTGCTATTTCCAGCACAATAAGTGTCTTTTCTTTAACTGGTTTGTCTGTTGCGGTTATGAATTCTGCCGCAAAAGGTTTTGACGGAACGCTTCGTTATGTGTTTCGCAAAAACCTTATCTGGAGCCTGCCCTCGCTCCTTATTTTTTTTACTGTATCCGGATACTATTATTTTGTTCAGAAAGATCTATTGCTAGCAGTTTCTGTTTGTATTGTCGGACTCTTGTCGCCATTATTTGCTAGTGCGTCGTTATCAGATTCTGTGTTTTCTGGAAAAAGAGATTTTAAGCGAAGTGCGCTCACCACATCGCTTGCGTCTGTGGGTGTTACGGCCGCTACTATAGTCGCAGTTTTGTTGAGTCATAACCTTATTGTGCTCGTTTCGACATTTATGATGGCCAGTGTTGTGGCTGAAGGTGTTGTGTATTGGTATGCCAATCGGGTATATGCAAAAAATGCAGATGTAGATAAAGAGGCAATGAATTACGGTTTTCACCTCAGTATCATGTCGGTACTTGGGGGGATTATAGATCGTATTGATAGTCTTATCACATTCCAGCTTCTTGGTCCTGCGCAACTTGCTGTGTATTCTTTTGCGATAGCTATTCCGGAGCAAATAAAGGGATTGGGGAAAAATGTTGGAACGCTCGCACAGCCAAAATTTTCTCACGGCAACCCCGACCTTGCTCGAAAGACAATGTTGCACAAGATGACTGTGTTTGCTGTCGGTATGTTTGTGGTGAGTGTCTGCTATATTTATGCGGCACCATATTTTTTCCACTATCTATTTCCGCAATATGAGGAGGGTGCAGTGTTCCTTTCTCAGGTGTCAGCGCTGTTTCTTTTTAGTACAGCCAATGTTTTGCCAGTAAGTTTTCTTCAGGCGCACGCAGACAAGCGACGCCTCTATTATTTTAATGTTTCTGGAAGCGTGTTTCAGTGTATAGGAATCTGTGTTGGCGCATACTTCGGCCTCTTGGGTATTGTCCTTGGTGTCGGAATAAGCCGAGTGTGTAGATTGATTGCTAGCTACGTACTCGTGAGAGTATCTTCAGCACAAACTGTATAGCCGGTGTTGCAAAGATGTGGGTGTACTCTTTCCGAAATGTGCCCCCAAATGACAATTTAAATTTTGAGAGATGTGCTTTGTTGGCATCAGTAATATTTACTGATGCGAGATCGAGGCTTGTAAAGCCGTTTTCATGACCCCACACGCACGCTTCATATATCGCGCGCCGTGACGCGTTGCTGATATTTTTCTTCTGTTCGGCATCTTGGGTTGTCATACGCGCAGAAAAAATCGATCGAATACGCAGTAAAGGCTTTTCTTCAATGAGAGACACTACAGAGAGTGGTGTGTTGTCCAAAGAAACGACAACATATCGAAACTGAGCAAACTCATCTTTTTTCATAGGCGTCCGACCTTGTGCTCGTTCAAATGATGCATAGAGCATATATAGATCCTCGTGAAAACCTACGCGTAGCTCTACAGAAAAGTTTTTAGCAAGGGAGCGCAGAATCTCATTTCGTGTCGTCCTGTGCATGCTTGCTAGGATATGTTCTGGTGAAGGTGAGATGTCGATGAGTGCGGTATCTTTTTCTCGCACACGAACTCCAGGAAGGTTGTGTCGTGTATATGAAAGGGCAGTGATGAGTGGGTAGGATGTATTTGCCACAGCGTTTTGAAAAAGAGTGTCTTCAAAAAATACGACAAGATGCTGTATGCCAAAGCGTTTCTTAATGAAATGCATTATGAGTGAAAGATTAGATCAACAATCGTATGGGCGCGCTGTGCCCATGTAAAATGTCGGGCTTCTTGAAGCGCGTTTTTGGTGAGATGTGATTGAAGAACGCTGTCTGAAGCAATACGCTCTATTTCGTGCGCCCATGTGTCTGGGTGTTCTGGTTTTGCAATGAGGGCGTTGTGCTCGTGTCGAAGTATCTCAGTGATTGCTTCAGTGTTTGCTGCGACAATCGGACGACCGCTTCCTAAATATTCAAAAATTTTTGTAGGAGAATTGCCTGGCAAACCACCGGACGTTGGTATGACGAGGATATCGCTTGCGCGCACATACAATGGTATGGTGTTGCGTGGTTGCCATGGAAGGATTTGAACCCTGTTGCTGACACCATGAACGCGCGCAAGCTCCTCAAGCTCGTTACTATCAGTAGCCTTTTTCCCAACTATGAGGAGAAAATAGTGCGAAGGTAGGTAGGTGAGAGCCATAATAATATCCGACACACCGTAGTCGTGGCCTGTTCCGGTTTTTCCAATGTTGCCCGTATAGCATAGAATCGTGCTTTCCGTGGGAAGTCCCAGTGTTGATCTGAGGTTAGCAGTGCTTTGAGTAATCTGCTCATATTGTTCAATATCACTTGCTGCACAATACGATACAGTTGTCCGGGTATTGTGCCGGGTATAGTATCGAGCGAGTGCTTTGGTGATAGCAACAATGCCGTGTGCTCGTCGAGCCAATACGTCCGTAAGATACTGACCAAATTTGTTGGGTAATACATAGTGTGCTTCGAAAAAGAATTTCATTCCAAGCACGTGGTGTGCAAAGAGGATGCACGGTGCGAGCATGTGGTCGCGTACGTAGAGTACAGAGGTCGGTGTGCGGCGTCGTGTGATATATATGGCCAGAGCAATGTTGTCGCAGAGTGCGCTTGCATAGAACGCTAATCGACCGTTGATATGCTGAAGTATGCCTGAAGGTGACCATATTGTTTCTATGTGAAATGGTGTGGTGATGTTGTGCGCGCGCTCATAGTCTGTGCGATTGCGCGGGTTTCGTATGGATGTGTCAGTACTTATAAGAGAAAAAGAAATGCGGGCGTCTTGAGAAAGCGCCTCTGCTGTTTTTGAGACGGTGTGTACATTTGCGCGAGAGGATGAAAAGTACATCCTTGAAATGTAGAGTACTGGTATGGTATTCATGACCCGTTACGCAGATGCGGCGTTCAAAAAATCACGGAGGCGTTCTATGTCGTCGCATCTGCTATGTTTTTGGAGTATATCATATATGCGATCAATGATGCAGAGTGGAGGTAGGGAATCTTGTATTTCAGGAAACATGTGAGCAACGTTGCCTTTCGGTCCGTATGTTCGTAGTATATAGTGTGCAAAATCAATACCCCACAGTGGTTTGTATGGTGCGTATTCCCAATCTATCAGTGTATATGTAGAATCGGGTGACGCGATGATGTTTCGGAATGTCAGGTCGCCGTGCGCATGCGCATGTACGAGGGAATGTGTGGCGTATGCCGCAAGCTCTTTTTGGAGCACGTGGTACTCTGCGGGGCCATCAATGTATATTTTTTCAAGTACAGCAGAGAGCGCGCCAACCGTTACTGTGCCACCACGTTGTTTCTGTCGTTCAAATTCGACGACGTAGCTGATAAGGTCGGGTGCCTGTTGTTGGGAGACGACCGAGCCAGTAACAACACGTTCAATGCTATATGCAAGACCATAGAGTTCTCCGTGTCCAATTGGGTGGGGTATGTTGAAGGGTGCGTGCGGACGAGCGCTCGCATCTTTGAGTGCTGCGTATTCGCGCTCTATGAGCAGGTTTCGCTCTGCGGATCGTGCAATTTTAAAAATATACAGTGGTTGCGTGCCGTCGGTAATCAGAAAGATTGTTTTTCGCGCGCGTTCGCCGTCTCCATGATAAAACTTCGATACATATAATGTATCGGGTGATACAGAAAGATGGGATGCGCAAATGTGTCGTATGCGGTTAATCATGTGAGTTTTTTGCAAAAATCGCGTAGCTATAAAAACCATGACGAATCATGCGCAAAAAGATATTGCTTCGCGCGAGAAAACGTATGATCGAGCCACGCACACCTTTTCCCTCCATAAGTCCGTCTATAAAAAAGCGTAATGCGGAAATATCTTCAAATGGGATAAGGTACTTGGGTAAATTGTATCCGGGGTGGGCGATGTAGAGCTCGGTGTGTGCTGGAGAAAATCCTGCGTCACGGAATAGTTTTTTGTAACCCCACGCTGAATATGTGTATGTTCTGTAGGGTTTTCCACATAATATTTTTGTGATAAGTGACGCAAGAAAGCGTGGCATAAATGATGTGTAGCGCAAATGATTGTGGTCTCGGGCGGACGTTAGATAGTTGAGGGCGAATCGGTTTTCAATTCCAACATAGAGCATGCCGTCTTTTGACATAAGACTCTTCACTTTACGTAGTGCATCGAGCTGGTCCATCCGTGGGTCTTTGTGTACACGGTCTTCAGGTACCCACTCAAGAATGCCGTTCATAATGATGGTGTTAAACGTCTTTCCTTTAGGGTCAAATGTTTTTAGGGAGTCGTGTGTGCACGATATGTTGGTGACACCTGTGAGTTGTGCTCGAAGGTTACAAAATTCAGCTCGTTTTGCAGAAAGGTCGAAAGCAGTCACGCTGTGTGCGTACCGCGCCATATTAAATGTGTGCACTCCGAGACCACAGCCAATATCAAGACAGTGTGTTTCTGGTTCGTGACTTGTGTAATAGAGAAAATCTGATCGTGCGGATCCAAAAATAAAATCCGTTCTTTTTGTTTTTTCTTCAATATATGCCCGAGCACTATTCATGTCGCCCGCGCGCATGTGGCGCAAGACGATGTCGAGTTCTGATTCGGGAAATTCTCCCCAATAGATGTCTTTAACGGCGGAAGATGTCATGTCTCGTTACTCTACCAGATTTTGCTATTGCTTTAAACTCTATCATAGTGGTGTCGTACCCGATGCCATTTCGTGGTATTTCAAACGGCACACTGCGTGGGGTTACACATCCGTTTTTGGTTGTATATCCGTAGTGCATATCTGTCGTGCGCATAACATCAAGTACAGTCTGGTTGTATCGGCCTTTTGGGTACGCAAAGTGTTGAGAGTGTTTTGAGAGGAGAGTGTCAATGATGCGTGCAGATTCTGAAATTTCTCGACGCACATTTTCGGCGGAGACTTCATTGAGTTTCGGGTGTGTTACCGAGTGTGGTTCTATAGCAACGAGGCCCGATGCGTGTAGGGTTCGGATTTCTTCTTCAGATAATACCTCAAGTGGTACGCCGTGTAGTGTTCGTACCTTTCCGAAATCTGAAGTCATAAGAAAAATAGTGCTTGGAAAATTGTAACGAGAAAGAATAGGAAATGCTTCTATAAGATTGTCGCGGTACCCATCATCAAATGTAATCGTAATAGTTTTTGGTGGTATATCGCCACGACGCTTCATGTCCATGAGTGTATCGAGACTCACTACTGTAAAGTGTTGCTCATGCAACCACGCCATGTGTTGTTGAAATACGGTGGGTGATACAGTGAAGGGAAGTGAGTTGTGTCCAATTGAGTGGTAGACAAGAACAACCGCTCTGTTGCGTGGAGAGGGTAGTAAAAGGCGGACTCCATAGAGGATATTTTTAATCAGCCGTTTGAGTGCGTGCTTCATGAGTGTAAGTATATATGAAAATTCTTTGGAACTAAAAAACAGACCCCACGGCGCTAGAAGCGTCTCGTGGGGTCCAAGGAGAAGGGGGACGTGCGACGCAAACGCGTCGTTGTCGGTATGCGAGTTGGGGGTGCGTAGTCGCGCGTGTGCCCCCGCCTGCGATGTCGTCGCCCCCGATACTCCGAGAAGTTCGAGAACATGTATTTGAAACGTTTCATCAAGAATTATTCCTCCTGTGGGTGCGCCACCGTTCCATGATGTGGTTTGGGCACACATCTTGTGGCCGGATCTGCACCTGCTTGTCTTGGTGCCGGAAGAGAATTACGGGAATTGGGTGTTGCATCCCGCGGATTTCTTCAAAGATGTCCTGTGCCGCGTCAGCAAGTGTCGCATTTCCGACCTCTGTGCTGTAGGTAAAGAGGTGGGGCGCGTCACGCCGGAATAGCCCGAAACGTGTTTCCTTGCGATGACTCCCGGTGTTGTTCATGATGAACCCTCCGCATCACATTAAATCATAATCTGTACACAAAAGAAAACCCCGCAACAAGAGCGGGGCTCTCGTGGCGGGGGCGGGTTGGTTCAGTGTTTCAGCGCGCCTTCCTCCTTCTCGTGCAAAATCTCGTTCGCAATCTCATTGAGACGATCGCGAATCCAACCAACCTGTTCATGGGTTTTCCGGCAAGGTGCATCGCAGAAGAGCATCGCTGTCGCTGCATCCTTGTAGGACAGTGGCACCGTCTTTTTTCTGCGATTAAAGATAGTGCCAATCTGCTTCTGAAGGCCTTTGCCGGAAAGAACGAGTGTTGTTACGGTTTTTCCGTCAGTGAAAGAGTGGAGGACTAGTTCTCGTCCACCGGCCTTCAGTAGCCGAAGGCCGGCACGACCCTCCTCACTCTCGATGAACCTCTGGAGACGTTGTGGCATCTCGTGGAGAAAGTACTGTACCATGTGGGCCATCTCCACGCTACTAAGCCATACGCCACGAGGGCTCTGCTCTCTCTTCTTCGCTGCTGCGATCCAGGGATGTTGAAGCATCGTGTACCCCTTGTTAGTGGTGCGTGTCTGAAAGATTTATAGCACCCCACGGCAGGGTTGTAAACTGTGCGCCATGTTTATTTTTTCGTCAATTCGCAGATGTAAGCAAGACTGGCTATTTTTTTGCAGCCAGATATCTTTAAGCCCGCTTGTTCTACGAGAACTTCGATTTCTTGTTTTGAAAATTGTTCTGAAACATTCGCTCCAAAACTTATTTCTAGGATAACTGTTGTTCCTTCTACTCGGTCGATAGGAGCTTGAACTCGTTTGTACATTTCCATGCGTTTGTCGAAGGCGTCTTCGGAATAAACACTGATTATTATTTTGCCGTCTTGTTTCAAGACACGAGCCATTTCTTTCAATGCCGTTACTTTGTTTTTGTTGAAGTTCACTAAAGTCATCATAAGTGTTACGGCATCGAAGGTATTTTCAGGGAAAGGGAGTGCAATAACATCGGCAAGTAGAATTTGAACTGAAGGTGTTGCTGCAAGGTGAGCCCGCGCATCGCTTATCGCCTTTGGGTCATTATCAATTCCGACGATATCTTTTGTAACATTCAAAATAGTTTTGATATTTCTACCATCACCGCAGCCAATATCAAGAACTTTTGAGTTCGGAGATATGTGGCTTAAAAGAAACCGTTTTTCAGCATCAAAAAGCTCCGCGTAGGCGAGGCTTGGATTTTGGAGTATTCGTTCCCAGTAATCGATGTTTGTTGACATGCTGTTAGCACAAGAATAACGGAAAATGGCAACCTTGTCGAAAGTACCATTGTTCTTCGCTTCTGTGTTGAGTACCGCAAGGTTATTTGAGGAATTTGCAATCGTGAAACCTCTTGATGTGGACATGCCGGGAATCGAACCCGGGTGCAGGGCGTGATCATATATGAGTCTACAAAGTATAGAGTGTTTCTTCGCCGTGCGGGCGATTTCGACATGATGCGTAGGAAACGCACAAAACCGTACCATGCCTAGCCCCGATTATCTTTATGACGTGAGCGAGACAACTCACGGCACTATTCCAACGATATTACACCGCGTGTATTCTGTCGGAAGGGAATACAGCGACGCCGCTTACGCTAGTGCGTATGCAGGAGCAAAATCTTTCGCCGTAAAATACGGAGAAACAATTGACTTTGCCTTTGCAACTAAGTTGTTTGCACTTAGAAGGTTCCGGCAGATTAAGGAGTTACCGGAGCTCCACTTTGCACATATATGATGTAACACTCTGTCTAGGCCGATCATGCCCATTGTTACATATGTTTCAATGTTCGCCTGATCTCGCGGTCGGTATCACGTTTTTTGATCGTTTCGCGTTTGTCGAATTTCTTCTTACCGCGTGCGATACCGATTTCCATCTTGATCTTGCGCCCAGAATTATACACTGAAATTGGCACTATTGTCAAACCCTTCGTGGATTCAATATCTGCGAGCGATGCTATTTCTTGTTTGGTGAGCAGGATACGGCGATGTCGCACGGGGTCGTAGTCTGTGGGAGTGTTGTTGTTTTGAAATGGGGGGATCTGCATGCCAATGACAAATGCCTCACCACCGCGTACGGTAATGTGTGCGCCGTCGAGTGTGCCCTTTCCTGCGCGAAGTGCTTTTACTTCAAAACCGAGCAACTCAATACCACCCGAGAGCGTCTCGGTGATTTCGTAGTTGAACCGTGCTTTGGTGTTGGTGATGAGGGAAGTCATATGCGTCTGTCACGGATACTATAGCAAAAATATAGTCGTTCTGATACGATGGCACAGGAACGTGAGAAAGGAACACACGATGCCAGACGAACTGTGTCATTTGATCGAGGCCGTCTGCTGCGTGATGATTCCGTTTCTCCTTGCTGAGACCGTGAATCATCTTGAGGCAAAAATCCGTAGCAAGAGAATGCGAAAGGAGGAACTCTCCCCATGAACATGACAGTGCTTAAGGTGCCTATCCTTGTGGGCGGCGCGCTTGCTGTGGCGTGCGTGATTGCCTTCGCGCGAGACTTCTTCCGTCCGAAGGAGGTGCGGGAGGGTCGGAGTGGTCGACTTACTCGTCACTTCGACAGGATCTGACGGAATTCGGTGCCGGCTTTGCGGCCGCCTCTCTTGAGGCGGCCGCTTCTTTTTTATTGTATAATCGCCCTATGGCATCACGTAACAAAAATAATAAGCGATTTAAAGTGGTTATTAAAAAAGCTCCCACAGAAGGCGGTCCGGAAGGAAGTCGTCTGTGGATACATCTCGGCATTACGTTCAGTATCTTTCTCGCGCTTCTTGCGGGCTACTCTTTGTTGTCTGGCGGGTCTGCGGATGAAAAAAACATCTCTCTTTCCGAGCTCGCGCGAGATGTAAACGGAGGCCTTGTCTCTACCGTCGTCGTGCGTGGTGAAGAGCTTGATGTTACATACGCAAACGGCGACGAAAAAATTTCAAAAAAAGAAGCAGAGACAGCCTTGTCTGAAACACTTACAAACTATGGCGTGTCTTCAGAAAAACTTTCTGCAATCAACGTTGATGTAAAAAACCAGACAGGCATTGGATACTGGGCAGCAACACTCTTGCCGTTTCTTGTCCCGCTCGTGGTCATAGGATTCTTTTTGTGGTTTATGTTGCGCCAAGCACGCGGTGCGGGTGTGCAAGCATTTACGTTTGGACAATCAAAAGCGCGCCTCATTTCTCCTGATGATAAAAAACAGCGCGTAACATTTAAAGACGTCGCTGGTGTGCGCGAAGCAAAAGAAGAGTTGCGTGAGATTGTTGATTTCCTTCGCAATCCAAAAAAATTCTTAGACATTGGTGCGCGTATTCCAAAAGGTATTTTGCTCATGGGTGCACCAGGTACAGGAAAGACGCTACTCGCGCGAGCTGTTGCGGGTGAGGCGGGCGTGTCGTTTTTCTCAATCTCTGGTTCTGAGTTCGTGGAAATGTTTGTGGGCGTTGGTGCATCCCGTGTACGTGATCTTTTTAAAATGGCAAAGCAGGCCGCTCCAGCAATTATTTTCGTTGATGAAATCGATGCTGTTGGCCGTGTGCGTGGAGTGGGCGCTGGTGGTGGCAATGATGAGCGTGAGCAGACCCTCAATCAGATTCTTGTGGAAATGGATGGTTTTGAGCCTAATGAAAAAGTGATTGTGATGGCGGCGACAAACAGGCCGGATGTTCTTGACCCCGCGCTGTTGCGCCCGGGTCGTTTCGATCGCCGTGTTACGCTCGATGTCCCAGATCGCCGAGACAGAGAAGAGATTCTTGCAATTCATGCAAAGGAAAAGCCGTTTGCAGAGGATGTTGATTTGGTTGTAATCGCGGAGCGTACGCCGGGCTTTTCTGGTGCGGATTTATATTCGCTTATGAATGAAGCGGCAATTTTGGCGGCGCGCGAAGACAGGAAAACAATTTCTCAATACGACCTTATTCGCTCAATTGAAAAAGTAATGCTTGGTCCAGAGCGACGAAGTCATATCTTGTCTGTAAAAGAAAAAGAAATTACTGCCTACCATGAAGCCGGTCATGCAATCGTTGCGTCTGTCCTTCCGTATGCTGATCCTGTGCACAAAATCTCAATCATTTCTCGCGGTCGTGCGGCGGGCTACACACTCAAGCTCCCTATAGAAGACAGGAAGCTTCAATCGAAGAATGAATTTCTTGATGATATTGCGGTGTCGCTTGGTGGATATGTTGTAGAGAGAAATATTTTTGGTGATCTCACGACAGGTTCTTCAAATGATTTGCAGGTATCAACAGCGCTCGCGCGCGATATGGTAACTCGGTACGGCATGTCTGAAAAGGTTGGCCCTATTGCGCTCGAAGGTTCTGGTGGTCGCGCGCTCTTTGGTCGCGGTGTAGATGAAAAAGAATATTCGCAAGAGGTGAGCGCTCTTATTGATGCGGAAGTATCACATATTATGAAGTCTGCATTTCAGAAGGCAGAGGATATTGTCGCAAAGTACCGCGCCGTTCTTGATATTGTTGCAAAGCGTCTTATGGAGGTTGAGACTATCGAGCAGGCAGAGTACGAACAAATTCTTGTCGCTCATGGTATTACCCCAAAAAAGAAGCTCGATATCGAGCATGCGGGGTAGGGTGTTTAGTAGCTAATTATTTACAACGCATATGACATCACGTGTACACATCGGCATAGCAATCATGGTGGTTGCGCTCTTGGCGCTTCCAAGTGTTGCGCTTGCAAAGACTGCTTCAAAAGTATCTACAAAGATGACTCGGGCATCACAGGAGATTGTTGGTAATACAGGTATACAGCAAGCGGCGTCACATTTCCTCACTGCTCTCTCAAAAGCAAAGAACTCGCGCGGTGCAAAACCAGGAATTCCGTCTTTTCCACAGAATCCAGCGCTTCTGATGACATCGACATTCTCCGTGCTTTCTCCTAATGGTGGTGATATTTGGGAGAAGGGTCAGACGTATGACATTACATGGGATATTGGCACGGCGGGAAGTTTTGTGTCCCTGAGTCTCGTAAGTATCTCAAATTCAGTTACGGTTGCTTCTATGATCGACAATGACGGTGATTACTCATGGACAGTTCCGACAGATATACCGACTGGCTCGTATCGCTTGGTGCTTATCGGTATCGGCACCGATGGGTTGCTTATTGATATGAGCGACGATTTCTTCAGCATCGCGGCTCGTCCGGATGCAAACTTTGATGACAATCAAATTGTTGATGGTTCAGATCTCGGTATGCTACTTGGCTCGTGGGGTTCGTGTGCTGCAGGTTGTCCTGCGGACATCAATCGAGATTTTGTCGTCAATCAAAAAGATACCGACATCCTTATCAAGTTTTGGGGAGCGTTCTAACCACTCAACGTGTGCACGTGCCAGGACTCGAACCTGGGACCAGTCGTGTATAAGACGACCGCTCTACCAACTGAGCTACACGTGCGTTTTTGAATTTCCCACACTATAGCATATAATTGGCGCATGAAGAAAATTGCTGTTGCCCTCTGTGTCTGCGCTGTTCTTGCGTCGGCTCTTGTCTTTGTGCCGACCTCTCCTGCGCGGGCACAAAGTGCGTCTGAGCAGGCAGAAATCACGCGTCTGTTGGGCATTATCGCACAGCTTCAGCAGGTGCTTGCTCAACTTCTCGCGGGTAATGCTCCCGTCTGTACTCAGCTCACGCGCACACTCTACATCGGTCTCTCTGACGCACAAACGGCTGGTGAGGTTTCAAAGCTCCAACGATATCTAAAAACAACAGGGGATTATACATACCCAACAATCACTGGCTTCTTCGGCGCCGCGACCCAAGGCGCTGTTCAGCGTTTTCAGGACAAGCGAGGTATTGTGCATGGAGGCACTCCCGCTACAACGGGCTTCGGTATTGTTGGTGTACAGACGCGGTATCTTATTGAAGCGCTTAGTTGTGGATATTTTGGTACAAACCAAACCCCAACACAGCCAGCACAACAAACACCAGTTCCTCCAGCGGAGCAGACGCCTGTGCCACCCGCAGAGCAACAGCCCCTTGTTCTAAAGAAGTGTGCAAACGGCATCGACGACGACGGCGACGGAAAAATTGATTACCCAAATGACCCTGGTTGTACATCTGCGAGCGACAACAATGAAACTGATTCAGTGTATAAATGTTCAGACGGTATCGACAACGATGGTGATGATGTGATTGATTATCCATACGAGCCGGGTTGTGAGTCGGCAAACGATACAAGTGAAGGAAATGATCCACTGCTTTTGATGCAAAGCGACTACACGTCGTCGGTTGCAAATATCGGATACAATCTTGGCGGGCAAAAGACATTTTTGGTCGGTGGAGATTTTGGAAACACAACAACAGGAACCGTCGACCTTGAGGTGATGCGAAAAATTATTGACGGTGAAGCAGGGTACGAGCGTATCCCAAGCAATTTTAGCGGATACGCTGTGCTTGATATTGAAGAGCCGTATTTTGCGTGGTTGCGAGAATCACCAACGAGCCAGCACTTCCAGTATGCACAGTCTGAAATGTTGCGAGCGCTTAATTATGCAAAACAGCTTCGACCATATGCTAAGTGGGGTTATTACAATATCCCACTGTTTCCGATACACTTCGATGGTGGCTCATGGGCCGATGCGAGTGATTCTGCAAAGCAAGCAGAGCTTTCTCGCGTCTTTGCGCCAGCAGCACTTCTAGACGCAGTAGATTTCTACGCGCCATCTATTTACTCTCCATATCCAGACGCATCAACTCCGTCGTATCTTGTTGCAAAAGAAAAAGCGCGTAACAAAGAATCTGTACGCCAGTCTATTATGCGTTCAAATGGCAAGCCGGTCTTTACATATATCAGTGACCGATTCTGGAATAGTAGCCCTGTCTACAACTACATTCCGATGCCGTGGGATGAGTTTAGACAGAAACAATTTATTGGCATGGATTATGGCGCAGACGGTGTCTTTTTGTGGGGCGGAGATCACTATTGGTACAATCTCGGATATGTCTATGATCCAGCAATTCTTCCAGGGTATGCGCTTGTGTCTCGTCAGCAAATTCGCGCCGCGTTCGATCCATTACTTCCAGGAGACATGACAGGTCCGCAGTATATCGACGCATTCCAAGAGCAGACATTGCGTATCGTCGCTGATGAATTGTATGGTATCGATTACACACCTCACACTATCGGCTCAACGGGTGAGCAGGGAGGAGATGAAAGTGGTGGTGATAATAGCGACGGTGGCATCGGAGGGGGTACAACAAGTACGCCACCAATCGACGGTAGCAGTGATGGACGAAAGGTATCCTTTATTCCGCACATGTTCTCTCAGCTCGCGTCGGTCTTCTATGCCGTTCTTGGATTCTTTGGGTTGAAATAAACTCTTGGTGTGCGCTATTCAAAATGCACCGTGTCGTTGTGCGAAAGTCTCTCCTGCAATAGTGGGTGTGAGGATAGTGTTGGGTCGGCGTCGATGAGTAGCTGTGCTTCTCGACGAGCCGCCTCCACCATTTTGATATTTTTTATCGCTTCCATTGCAAGGTCGGAGATGCCCCATTGTTTTCTTCCGTATAGTTCGCCCGCGCCACGTTGTGCGAGGTCAAACTCTGCAAGTTCGAAACCATTTTTTGCCGTGCGTAATGCCTTGAGTCGCTCAATCGTTTTTTCTGTTTGTGTTTCGGTAAAGACATAGCAGTATGCTTGATGATTGCTTCGAATAACACGTCCACGTAGCTGATGTAGTTGGGCGAGGCCGAAGCGTTCTGCACCCTCGATGATGATTACCGTTGCGTTCGGTACGTTGACGCCGACTTCGACGACGGACGTCGCACAGAGGATATGTGTCTTGCCACTTTTGAAATCGAGCATGACCGCATCTTTTTCTGCGGGTTTCATTTTACTGTGTAAAATACCAATCTCATATTCCGGGAAAATATCTTTTTTTAGACGCTTGGCTTCTTCGGTAACAGACTTTGCGTTGAGTGCGAGCTCCTTGCTTGGATCTGGTTCGAAAATACGTGGGCAAATCACATAGGCTTGTCTACCAGACTGGAGCTCTGTGCGCACGCGCTCGTAGATGCTTTCTCTGTTGTGTGGAAGGATAATATCTGTGATAACAGGCTTTCTTCCGTGAGGCATTTCGTCTAATAGTGTTAGGTCGAGATCTCCATACATCGTGAGCGCGAGTGTGCGAGGGATGGGGGTTGCGGTCATGGAGAGCAGGTGTGGGACGAGGTTGTCTTTCCTGCGCAAGGCTTTGCGTTGCGCGGTGCCGAAGCGATGTTGCTCGTCGATGATGATGTACGCGAGATTTTTGAAGCGAACCGCTTTTTGAATGAGCGCGTGTGTTCCGATGAGAATAGGAATCGTGCCGTCGGCGACCCATTTAAGTAGCTGTGTGCGGGAAATGTCGGTTGCTTTTGTCGGGTTAATTTTTGATGGGAATTTTTTGCATCCGCTTGAGGTGATAAGTCCGACACTGATGCCAAGATAGGCGAAATATGAAATAAACGACTCAAAATGTTGTTCAGCAAGGATTTCCGTTGGAACCATGTATGCAGTTTGAAGGTTGCCAAACTCGCGGCCGCGTGGAGGGGTGGTGGTTACCGCAAATACCGTCGCGGCCGCGACGGCTGTTTTCCCAGAGCCCACATCTCCTTCAAGCAAACGTGCCATCGGGTGTTCTCTTTTGAAATCCTCGAGGATATGAGCGATTGCTTTTCGCTGTGCTTCTGTAGCGGTAAAGGGGAAGCGTGCAATAAACTGCTCGACCTCCCGCGAGTCTTTGTCTATAAGAAAGGATGGTAGTGTCGCGTACTGTTTTCGTTCTTTGAATTTTTCTAGTTGTATAAGGAAAATTTCTTCGAAGGCAAAACGCTTTCGCGCGGAAATGCTGTCTTCTTTTTTCTTTGGTGCGTGTATCCAGATAAGTGCTGTTGTGAGTGTGGGGAGATTGTATCGTTCGAGGATGTGCGCAGGCAGGGGGTCGGTGAGTGTGTCGAGAATACCAGACTTAAACACTTTCTGAAGCGTGTGATATATCCAACGTGATGTAATGCCCTTGCTTTCGTTGTATACAGGAAAGCCAAAGCCCGCTTCTTCCGATCCTTCTGCAAAGAGTGAATCACCAACGGCCTGAGGGAGTTCTGAAATACTTTCAATTTCTGGGTTGGTAAAGACAAGTGTGCCGGTTTGGTGCGATTGAGATTTTTTTTCAGATACTTTTCCTTCTACTTTTACAAACGCACCATCTTGGATCATCTTTGCTATGTATGGCTGATGAAACCATACCGCGCGAATGCTTCCGGTCTCGTCTTCAATAACTGCCTCAGACATGGCTATCTTTCTGCGGAATGCTTTTTTAGTTTTGAGGCCAGATATTTTTCCGTACACCGCGACATGTTCGTCTTTTTGTAGGCTTGCTATAGAGCGAGGTTTTGCCACGTCGCCGTATCGGGCAGGGAAATAGTAGAGGAGGTCGTGTACGGTATGTAGATTGAGGCGCTTCAGTGCTTTCTTTTGGGCGTCGTTGAGGTGTAGGGCGTCGGCGAGTGTGTCTGTCGTTTTCATGTACGCATTATACTACGCGGTAGACTCCGCGAGTATCTTTGCAAATAAAGCCTTCGCGTGTCAGGGTTGTGAGATTTTTTGTGAGTGCGTCGGGTGTTTGTGTGAGTGTGCGTGCGAGCGTCGCGGTTGTCGATGGCTTACGCATAAGCGTATCAAGTATCCGTGATCGGAGCTCCCTATTTGACCCTTTAAATGGCGATTGGCGCATATAGTGTGCGCTTCGTCTCGACGCATTGTTGGTTTGTTTAAGCATCGCCCCGTAGTCCATGAGTGCTGAGTACCATTCTCGAGGATTGTCTGTGCTCATTGTTTCTTTAATGAGTGGGATGATGTCGCGGTCATGAACGTTCTTTTTGTGTGGAAAAAAGAAGTGAATATAGACGGTGCGAATGTTTGTTTCAATGACAGTCGTTGGTATATTCCACGCAAACGCGAGAATGTCTCCTGCGGTCGCTGGGCCGATGCCGGGGAGGGCGACAAGCGCGTCAAAATCTTTTGGTACGCGACCGCGATGATCGCGTACGATGCTTTCTGCCGCGCGCTTGAGCGCAAGCGCGCGGCGATTATACCCAAGCCCCTTCCACACACCAAGCACGTCTCGTGTAGAAGCCTCAGCAAGTGCTTCTACCGTAGGGAAGCGCACGAGAAATTCTGTATATTTTGAAACAACCCGTGACGCTTGGGTTTGTTGAAGCATGATCTCTGAGACGAGAATATGGTATGGGTTTCGCGTATTGCGCCACGGAAAATCCCTCCGGTGCGCGCGGTAGTAGTCTAAAATTTTCTTTCTAAAAGCTGTTTTTTTCACCCCGCCATTATATCCCATGAAGGTGTTGTAAAAAAACAACCCCGCGCCATTATCGGCGCGGGGTGTATGGGTTGTGCATGTTCGGTCAGGCGGCGGGCTCAGCGATCTTCACCGAGCCCTTCTTCACCGCGTGGACGCTCTCGATGTAGCGTCCCAGCATCACCTCGAAGTTGTCGGAGTTGAAATCGGAGCGCAGGGTCAGGAAGAACGTCCGTGCCTCGTGCCTGTGCTTCACCACACTGCGCCGCTCGTTTGCGATCGAGCGCAGACGATGGAGCGTGGCGAGGTCGAAATCGATGCCGTAGGCAGGGTCCTCCTTCATCGACATGAGCTTCGGCGCGGCGTCATGGACAGCGTCCACCTTGATGGTGATCTTGAGCTGGCCACTGCCTCCTTCAGCGAGTGCGCGGGCGGTCTCTTTCTTCAGTTCCGGCTGTGCGTGGGACATGCGTCCTCCGTGTGCGTGAACATGCGAGAAGAACAAACAAAACGCTGGATATGTTTGTATCATGTTATGCTGGTTATGGCAAGGGTGGGGTTAAAAAGTATATAATGTAAAACGAAATAAATAATATGAAAAAACATACATCAACCATCATTGCTATCATTGCCCTTATCGTAGGATTGGGTATTGGCTACTTCGTAGCGGGAAGTAAAACTCTTGAAGAGAAAGTGGTAGCTAATTCAGGCATGCACATGATGCCCGACGGCTCGATGATGAGTAATGGGGATCAGAACATGGACATGGCGGATATGATGGCTTCTATGAACGACGAGCTTCGAGGAAAAACCGGTGATGAGTTCGACAAAGCATTCATCTCTGAAATGATCGTTCACCATCAGGGTGCGGTAGAAATGGCAGAACTTGCTCTAAAGAACGCGAAGCATCAGGAAATAAAGAATCTCGCGAACGCAATCATTTCAGCACAGAATAAGGAGATTGGGGATATGAAAACTTGGCAGAAAGCTTGGTACAATCAATAGGCTTAACCGTTCAAAAAAGAAAAACCACTAAATTGGTGGTTTTTCTTTTTATAGATATTACGAGGTTCTCGTACTACCCGCTAATGGCGGGCCATGTGGGTTCAGTACCAGAGCGGTGAGGTATCGTAAGGGTGTTTTAGCGACTTTCGTGAGACTTATTTTAGGTACTCGGGTCGCTATCTGTTTTTACTGATCCACTACACCACCGATATAACTTGCTTCGTAAATACTCAAGGAAGGAACAACAATTGAAAAGCGAGAACTACTAGCGAATCTCAGATCGAGGATTTTATACACGGATAAAAAGTTGACCCTAGTAAAAGAAACACCCTAAGTCTCTTTATTGTTTAAATACTCACTTAAAGTTTCTAGAGTACGAACTATAGTAAGCTCAAAATTTTTAAAATCCCATTCAATGTTTCCTAATGGCCTAAATATATATTGCTGATTATCAAAAGTATCTTTTATTACCATAGCATCTTCTACCAAGACCTTCAGTCTAGCTATCTTCAGCTGTTCCTTTAAATTAGCTACATACCACTCAAAGGCTTGAGGAGGTAAATTTCTCTTCATTAGTGACCAGGCCGGGGTACTTTCTGCCTCTTTCTGCAAATCTTCATCGGTTGGTTCTGAGTCAGGTTTTTCAAGGATTGGGGAAAGAACGATTGATCCCTGATGTGCAGTGTAGTGTCTGCTTCTCCTAAGCTGTGTAGACCAATTTTGAAATTCTTCATTCTCAAATAGAGCTGCAATATCTGGACTCACTGCTTTAAGTTTTTTAGCGAACTTATCATTTAAAATATTTATGTCTCTAAAATGTGTGAACCCCAATGACAACGAACCATTTAGTATCCTAGCAAGTTGATCTAGAGCGCCCCATAGAAGCAAGTAGTAGTGGCAAAGATAATAGCTTGCTTCGAAATCAAAACCTTGGCGTTTTTTCTCTTGGCGTTTGGAAAAACGTCTTTGCTGTACATAAAACAAAAGTTTATCTCGGGTATAAAGAATGTTTGACAGTCTGTTAAGTGTCAGAGAGCGTATTGCTTCAACAGTTTCGGGATCTAAACCAAGTCCTTTAAATTTTTCTGCATAAAATTCATTAAATTCATTACCTTTCCTTCCTAGCTCATCATTCATTGAATAAAAAACTGTCCAAGGCATATACCAAGTTGGATGATTCATGGCCCAAGGAATTTCATGTCCCCTCACAAATATCTCAATTTCTTTTCTCGCTTCTTCAAACGTTGCGGGTAAAGAGTTTAGTTCTTTCTCTTCTTTAAGTTTCTTAAGAATATCTGCATCTTCTGAAGTGAAGATATCAATATTCTGTTCTTTCAAAAACACTAACAAGTCGTCAGGCTTTGACACAAGTTCTATTTCAAAATTTTCATATCCTTTGGTGTTTTCGTTTGAAATTACAAAAATTTTTATGTTGATTGGGCAATTATCAATATCCTTTAAGTACTCTTTTAAAATACCAATATCAACGAGAAGCGGGATTGTGGATTCGGCAGTTTTTGGCTCTATGAGAATTCTTGATTCATAGCTCAATAAGCCCCCTTCCTCAATCTCTGGATGAATTTTTCCATATACCAGTGGCATTGGTTTATTTTAACTTATTAATAAAAACTGAAAATGACCCATCTACTTAAGCAGATGGGTCACTCCGATACTTAGTTCTCTTGGCGGAGAGTGAGGGATTCGAACCCTCGAGGGGCTTTAAGACCCCTACCTCGTTAGCAGTGAGGCGCCTTCGGCCAGCTCAGCCAACTCTCCGTGTACCCGCTAATGTAACACATCAGCGGGCTTTTTTCTATGCGGAAGCCGTTTCCTTACTTCACAAGGAGACCGCCCCACTCAACAAGAGTAAAACCTTTACGCTCAACAGAAGAAAGTGTTTGTGCTGGAATCTGTATCGGTGCAGTGAGACCTTGGAAATCGAGGAACACTCGTATCATCGTGTCTGGGCGGGGAACAACGCGGAGGGGAGCAAGTGCGTTCATTTCGTCGGTGGTAAACCAGCTGAGGCGGACGTATGGTGTCTGAGGCATGCGTGGCAACCAAAACTCCATGAAGTCGCTCGATTCTTTCGCATTGAGGCCAAGCTGTGCAAGCTGGGTGCGGAGCGTGCGCTCGATATCAGCCCGTGCCACAACAGTACCCGATCTTATTTCTGGATATGGTCCGTGGCCAGTGCCTTCCCAGAAGAGTGAATCAAACATTGCGCCGTTTGCGAGTGTAAGTGTGCCATTTGGACGAGCTTTTACAGACCATCCTGTGCTGTATGCTGGCTCAGATACGGTAATGTCCGCGCCAACTTTCACTGACACAAGCGTATCTTTTGTTGGGTACAAATAGATAACCGGCTTTCCACATTCTGCCCCTGATGTGAACTCCGTGCTTACAAGCGGAATATATTCTCCGTGGGACGTTTTATAGAAGACAATGCCGTTGCTTTGTAGCCATTCACTTTCTGGAACAGGGAATGTTCCTTGGTTTTGTATGTAGCGCTTTCCAAACATTGTGTACAAGTCTTTCACGTCAGGGTTTGAGAGATCTTTGAAACCGTATATTGTCTCACTTGTGTTTGTGGTACCGACGGGCTTAAGTGTTGCGCTCACTGTGTCGTGGGCTATTTGTGTCCATCCTGGTGAGCCACAGCTTGTGACGATACCCTTTGTGTATGCTGTTGTATTTTGTGTACCATTGCTCCACGTAATCTGCGGTACGGAGTTGTCGGTCATAAATGGCAATTGTGGAGTGTATGTATAGACGAACCCCGTTGGTGATTTGAGAGAGTATCGTGCAGACATCAGGGCACTTGTCTGATGTGCGAGAGGTTTTTGTATGAATAAATCACCACGCTCTGGGATTGTTGCGATTTTTTCACGTGTGTACTCGCTTTCAGTACCAAAGAATGCTCGAGACATTTGTATCGATTCGGTTGGCACAAAGGTGATACCGTCGTATGAAAACTCTGTCGGCTGTATATCCGCGTATCGTGTTGTTGCGTCGATTGTGATATTCGGCGCAGTGAAAAACATTCCTTCAGTTGTCGTGTCGGTCGCTACTTCGTCGGATACGTTTTTCATAAACGTGTACGTACCATCGGAATTCTTTTCAAAGAAAACAGTACGTACCCACTCCTGCATGCCTTCTTGCCCCATGATGATTTTCTTTCCGTCTCGTTCACCAACCTCTTTGTATTGCATGACAAAGTTTTCAGGTGCCATGACATGCATTTGTGTGGTGCCGTCTTCTTCTAGTGATGGGTATCGAGAGCCAATGAGTTTGAGGTCGCTAAGAAATGTTTGGTTTTCATACCAGGTTATCTTTGAAGCGGGCGCCTCTGATTGCTCTTGCTGTGTTTGTTGCGTTGGCGCACTCTTTTGCATAGTGAACGCGTACCACACAGAACCAGCGGCAATAATCACGAGGAGAAGTACGAGGAGTACAAGAAGTTTAGATGATGAAGAAGGGGGTGTCTGTTGTGGCGGAGGCGTTGTGAGTGGTGGTGGAACGGTAGGCGGTGGGGTAAGCGGTGGTGGGATAATTGGCGGTATGCCGCCAGTAAATGAAGGTTGTGATTGTGGCTCCATACGTATGTTTGTGGTTATTCTTTTATGATGTTTATTGTATCACCGAATGTTGTCGATGTTTTTGTAAATGGTGCATAAAGTGTGTCGAGGATCTTTCTTTTTTGTTCTCCGACAAGGAGGCGAGGTGCGAATCTATCTGATACGACAGGTAGTGCAAACCATGAGAGCGCGTTTTCTGTAAATGTTCCGCTCACGATAAGTCCTGTTTTTGTTGCTGGATCTACTTGGTCAAACAGAAAATTTCCCAAGGAATATATAATTGGTGCGCCACGGTAGAGCTCTGTGTCTTGAATGACATGGGGGTGTGCACCGATAACCATGTCTGCGCCCGCGTCGATCCACATGTGTGCCGCGCGCTCTTGGGCAGGGCTGTGCTTTGTTGCGTACTCAACGCCCCAGTGAGGCATCACAAGTATTCGCATCGTTTCGTCTTGTGCAAGCGACGAGATGGTGGACAGTGCGCTTTCTGGGTTTTGTCCCGGATATGTGAGGTTGATGCATACGAGTGCGAGTGTGAGTCCTTCGCCTTTGAAATATGCCACGCGAGGTATGTCGTTACTCCATGGACCTCCGCAGGTTTGTATTCCAGCGCTTGCAAGTGTGCGTCGAGTTGTGTCGATACCTTCGGCGCCAGCATTGTCGCTGTGATTGTTGGCTTGGCTTACGCTGTTTATACGTATGTATGAGAGTGCGGAAATAATTGATGGGGGAAAGGTAAAGACGGTGCTGTTGGGGTCGAGCTGTTCGGTGATCGGTTGTGTGGTGATGCTTCCTTCGAGGTTGAGTATGCGTGCATCAGTTCCCCAAAAGACGCGGTCGCCCAAGAGTGCAAACGCATCACGCATGTTGTTGCCGAATGTCGAGCCGATGTATCGGGCAAACAGGGTGTCTCCGGCGATCGTAAAGCTTACGCTAGATGTAGGGACTGTTTTTTCTCCCTGCTCATACCACCCAAAGATGTGCGTCGTTGTTTCCATGTCTGGGTCGTTGTATATGGCGCCAGAATTTGTCTGTTTCCATGGTACAAACTTGTGTGTGTCGTGAGATTGTGCCCAGCGTGCAAGCAATGCGAGGGAAGAGCCAGAATCCACCTCTGCTTCTGTGAGTAAATTGCGTATGTCGAGGTTTTGCAAAAAGCGGAGCGTGCGAGCGTCGTGTATGTCGGCAAGTAGTGCTGGCTGGTAGTGTGAAAAATCTACAGATGCAATGAGGAGACAGTCCGCGCACGTGTCGAGGAGTTTTTGGTGGAGTGTGTCGAGGGAGTCTTCGGAGAGTTGTTTGAGAATGATAGGAACAATGCGCGCGTTGGGGAAGTATGCGTGAATATCTTTGAGTATGTTGTAGATACCGTGCTCATCCGTAAAGCTTATTGGTTCGTCGGTTGCAATTGAGTTATCAATGAGTGCGCGCACGATTTTTTTGTTTGGTTCTACCGTGCCGTTGAGTACCGTCCACGATTTGTCTGTAGTTTGAATGCGCCCTCGTCCAGTGCTGTAGTGGTTGGGGGATACAAGGATAATTGTGTCGGGTGGAGAAATATGCGTGGAAACAGTGTTAAAAAATTCAGAACGAAAAGAAGCAACAAGATCGTGGTGTGGAACAACAACGCCAGACAGTGTTGCGCTTTTGGGCGTTGGAGGAGTCGGGAGTGGTGTGCGTGCGTAATATGTATACGCGCCGAGAATGATAAGCGTGAGACTCGCTAGTGGTAGGAGTTTTTTCATGCTTAGTATAGTAGCACGTACTCAATGAGCTATTGCGATACAGTGAACACTGCGCGCGCCGGCTTGCAAAAGCACGGCGCGCGCTTCTCGCAGTGTACTGCCTGTCGTAACGACGTCATCGAGAAGAATAATATCTTTGTCGCGGACAAGCTCTGGTCGCAATACCGCAAAACATCCGCGCAGATTTTCCAAACGCTCGGCGCGGCGCGCGAGCGAGCTCTGGGGCGCCGTGTGTCGCACCCTTTCAAGCGCGTTAAACTCAATATCGAGACGACACCACGGCGCGCCGCGTTCCTCCACATCACGCACCATTTCTTGAATCACAAGTTCATTTTGATTAAACCCACGTTCTCTGCGCCGTGCGCGACTAAGGGGGATCGGCATGAGTATTGTTTTTTCGGGCAGTGTCTTTGACCTGCGCATACTATATATATGTATACAGAGTACATCTGCGATAAGTCGGGCGATGTTTCTGTTGCCTCTATATTTAAGCTCCCAGATAAGTCGTTTTACCCGTCGGTCTCTATATTCAAAAATAGCAGGTACTTTCTGGTCCTTGCATCGAGGAAGTGTCGCCAGTGCCCGTTCTGCGCTCATGGCAGACAGTTGCCGTACGTCGTGCTTGTGTGGAAGTATGGTGTCGCACACAAAGACAGCAAAAAAACATATTTGTTTCCCCAGTCGGTGTAGTGCGTGTGGTATACTGAAATGCATATAGCTTTGGGATTTCATGGCGAATTTTCTTAGTAACTTATTTCAGAAAAAAAATACGAGTGTCATCGGCATCGACATTGGCGCATCTGCTATAAAAATTGTGCAGATTCGCAAGAAGGGTGGGCGCGCACTTTTGGAGACATATGGCGCGCTTGCGCTTGGTCCATATGCGGGCCAACCTGTCGGCAAAGCGACAAACCTTCCTGTAGATAAAATTGTCGAAGCGGTCGTTGATATCATGAAGGAGGCACATATCACGAGCCGTCGTGGTGGCATAGCTATTCCATTTAGCTCAAGTCTTATGTCGGTGATAGAAATGCCCGACGTGGGAGAAAAGCAACTTGCGACAATGGTGCCGATTGAGGCACGAAAATATATTCCTGTGCCCATCTCTGAGGTTAGTCTTGATTGGTCAATTATTCCTAAAGATGAAATAAAGTCTTCGGGTCTTTCGTCGCGCGCGGAGGCGGCGATGCGACCAGTTGCTCCTGGTCTTGCAAAGACAGATGTGCTCGTGGTTGCTATCCACAACGATACAATCGTGCAGTATCAAAACATTGTCTCGCGCGCTCAGCTTGACGCAAACTTTTTTGAAATTGAAATTTTTAGCACCATGCGCTCAGTGCTCGACCAAAATCCAGATCCAGTGATGATTGTGGACATTGGCGCGGCAACAACAAAACTCTATATTGTCGAGCGTGGTGGTATCCGTGTGTCGCATGCAATAAATCGTGGTTCACAAGATATTACATCCGCAATCTCAACATCGTTGGGTGTCAGTATCGAACAGGCGGAAGTGATGAAGCGTAGTGTTGGCTACACAAAAACTGGACCAACAGAAGACGGCAAAGATATTTCTATGCTCGCAACACTCACGCTCGACTACATTTTTGCCGAAGCACGTCGTGTAATGCTTTCGTATCAGCAAAAATACATGAAAAGTGTGGATAAAGTGATTCTTGTCGGCGGCGGCTCTGCAATGAAGGGGATTACAGACATTGCAAAGGAGCGTTTGCAGGTGGTCGTGGAGCAAGGAGACCCATTTTCAAAGGTTGCCGCACCAGCATTTTTGGTTGAAGTATTGAGAAATAACGGTCCAGAGTTTGCTGTGGCGCTCGGTATCGCACTGCGCCGTTTGCAAGAAGAAGAATAGTTCTAATAACTCTGTTGTGTTCGTGTTGAGCGTATTTTATAATTGTAGAGTGTAGTTCACTCGTACATGGATCTTAAATTTCAAACATCTTTTATCCCGAAACGCCCCGTTGTTGCAACGGGTATGACGCCTTCGCGCGGACGAGAACCGCTCAACTTCTTTTCGTTTATCGCGATGTTTATTTTTATTATTGCGCTTGTCGCGTCTGGTGCAGTATTTTTGTATCAGCGCACACTCGCATCGAGTAACGACGGTAAGCGCGCGCAGATAAAAGCGGAAATTGCCGCATTCGATCCTGCTCTTATAGAAAAACTTTCAATGCTTAAGGCGCGCATCGACGGAGCGGGGGAGTTGCTCCGAAGCCACCTTGCGCTCACCGCCTTCTTTGGTTTGTTGCAAAACAACACAGTCGCAACAATTCGATTCAAAGACTTTGCATTTAGTAGCGACAAAACCGACTCTTTGCGTGTGAGTATGCACGGTGTTGCGCGCAGTTTCAACGACATTGTATTTCAGTCAGACACGATTCTTGCAAACTCATACATTAAAAATGCATTGTTCTCAAACTTTGAGCTCGACCCTTCGGGTAATGTAGAATTTCTGCTTACTGCAGATATAGACCCTTCTCTCGTGTCTTACACGCAGGTTCTCGACCGCTTGTCTGCGTCAGCGCAAAATATTCCCGTAACACCTATAACACCCGTGACTCAGGCAACGTCGACATCTGCAACTTCAACACCAGCAACATCAACACCACCACAACCATGAGAGGATTTACACCACTTATTTTAATAGCAGTTTCTCTAGCGGCTTTCTTTTTCTATGTGCATCCGCAGTATCAAAAGATACAAGCGTATCGCACCGAAGCATCGCAGTACGATGAAGTGCTCACAAAAGCTGCGGAGCTCAAACGTATTCGCGCGGAGCTTTCAAGTAAGTACAGCACGTTTTCTCCAAGCGACCTCGACCGACTCGGCAAATTGATTCCTGAAAAAGTCGACATTGCACGTCTCATTCTCGATTTAAATGGCGTAGCATCTCGGTATGCAATAGAAATAAAAAATATTTCTACCAGCGAGGCAACACAGAAAGAAAGCTCTATTGGAAAATCAAAACCATATCGAGTGTCTACAATCTCATTTGATTTTGAAACATCATATGAGGGCATGCTTCGCTTTGTGGCAGACCTCGAGCAGAGTTTGCGTCTCGTCGATGTGTTGAGTCTTTCACTCAAGCCTGGCACCAACCCAACCTCACCGATTTACACCTATTCCATCACACTTCAGACATACTGGCTCAACCCGGCTGTTACTAGTCCACTCAATCAGACACAATAATCATGCTTGAAACACTTAAAAAAAATAAAATTTCTATACTGGTCATCGTTGTCTTGTTCGTTGGCTTTTTTGGATACAAGATGCTGTTTCCATCAAAGGGTCCCCTTGTCTCAACAGACACATCGACGGCACCAGAAGTGCTCGGACAGGATTTGGTCAATGAGCTCAACCGTCTGCGCTCTCTCAGTCAGATTAATTCCGCAATTTTCGTTGACCCAGTTTTTGTAAATCTCCGAGATATTCAAGTGCCCGTACAGCCACAGCAAATTGGCCGACAAAATCCGTTTCTTCCCATTGGTTCTTAATGCATAGACTATGAGTGTTCTCGATATCCTAGCTCAAAAAAAAATAATTGAAGCGAAAGATGTCTCGAGTATCGAGCAAGAGGCGCAAACCTCGGGCGAGTCTCTCGAGTCGTTGTTGCTTAAGCGTGGCGTGAGTGAATTCGACATTCTTAATGCTGGCGGCGAATACTATGGTATTCCTACGCGCGTGATGGGTGACGAAGATGTTATCCCTGGGGAGGTACTCAACTATATTCCAGAGGAAGCCGCAACTCATTACAAAGTTGTACCGTTGTCTGTCCAAGACGGTGTGCTTGAGGTGGGAATGATAGACCCCGACAATCTCGAAGCACGAGACGCACTCAATTTCATCTCCTCAAAAATCGGGATGCCATTCAAGATATTTCTCATCAGTGAGTCTGAGTTTAATCGAGTTGTGGCGATGTATAAAGGTCTTTCTGAAGAGGTCACAAAAGCACTTTCGCAGTTTGACGCATCGCAAAACGACGTAACCATTTCTCTCGACCAAGAAGCTTCAGAAAAAGAAGAGGGCAAGAAGGGGGGTATGAAAAAGGAGCTTGATGCAAAGATTATCGAGGTTGCTCCGATTCAAAAAATTGTGGCAACTATTCTTCGATACGCCGTAGAAGGCAACGCGTCAGATGTGCACATCGAGCATCTCAAAGACACGATTCGTGTGCGTTTTCGTGTCGATGGTGTGCTCAATACAAGTCTTGTATTGCCGGCAAAAGTGCACTCAGCGATTGTGTCGCGCATCAAGATTTTGTCCAACATGAAACTCGACGAAAAGCGCAAACCTCAGGACGGACGCTTCACGGTAAAAATAGAAGGTCGACGCATCGACTTGCGCGTCTCCACATTCCCAACATATTACGGAGAAAAAATCGTGATGCGTATTCTCGACCACGAACGAGGTGTTAAAAAGCTCGACGAGCTTGGACTCAGTGAGAAAAACATAAAACTCATCAGAAAGGCAATAGATCGTCCGTATGGTCTTATCCTCATCTCTGGTCCGACGGGTTCTGGAAAAACAACAACACTCTATTCAATGCTCAATGAGCTTGATAAAGAAAAGAAAAATATTTTGAGCCTCGAAGATCCTATTGAGTACAGCATCGACGGTATCAACCAGTCACAAATCCGCTCAGATATTGGATACAGTTTCGCAAACGGTCTGCGCACAACATTGCGACAAGACCCAGACGTAATCATGGTGGGAGAAATCCGAGATGGTGAGACGGCTCAGCTTGCTATTCAGGCGGCTCTCACAGGTCATCTTGTGCTTGCGACAATCCACACCAACGACGCCGTTGGTGTGATACCGCGTCTTATCGACATGAAAGTTGACCCTTACTTGATTGCTCCAACACTTATCCTTGCTATCGCTCAGCGTCTTGTGAGTGTGCTGTGTCCAGATTCTGGCACACCTGTACCAAACGACGAGAGTCTCAAGGGGCTTATTCAGGAGCAGTTCTCAGATCTTCCAGAACAGTACCGAAAGGAGGTGAAGCTCGGCGATCAGTTCTTCCGCGCGACACCGAGCCCGACATGTCCGAGTGGTACGCGTGGTCGTATTGCTGTCATGGAGGTGCTTGAAATGGACAAAGACATTGAGACAACGCTCCTCAAAGACCCAACTGATGTGGCAATCTTTAAGATTGCTCGAAACAAGGGCATGCTCACGATGCGTGAGAACGCTCTTATCAAGGCGTCTCGTAGAGAGATTCCTTTTGAGGAAGTGGTAGCGCTATAGTATACTTATTCCATATGGCAGAAAAAAAATACGACATTCTGATTGTAGACGACGATAAGTTTTTGCTCGGTATGTATGAGCTGAAGTTTCGCAATAACGGACACAAGGTAACAACCATGACGAGCGCATCAGATGCACTCGCAAAGCTTAAGGAAGGATACACGCCACAGATAGCATTGCTCGACATCGTGTTGCCAGGAATGGACGGACTCCAGCTTCTTGAAGCGATTCGCAAAGAACATCTCCTTGAACATTCTGCGGTGATTATGCTCACCAACCAAGGCGGTGCCGAGGAAATTGATAAAGCAAAAAGTTTGAATGTGGACGGATACATTGTGAAAGCAACATTTATTCCGTCGGAGGTGGTAGAAGAGGTCCTTAAAATAGCAGAAGCACGCAAGATATAAATATATGGAGTACAAAAAAGAACTCGATGAGCTTGTGTCAGTGGTAATGAAAGAGGGAGGTTCAGACCTTCATCTTTCTGAGGGGCGTGTGCCAACGATCCGCGTTGCTGGTTTCTTGATTCCAATTATCAAGAAAAACCCAAGCACAAAAAACGACCTCCACGGCATGCTCGATGTGTTTCTCTCTCCAGAAAATAAGAAAAAGTTTCTTGAAGACAAACAGCTGGATTTTGCATATACACACAATGCAGATGCTCGTTTTCGAGGTAATGCATATTTTCAGCAAGGGATGATCAGTATCGCTTTGCGCCTCATCCCACAAAAGATAAAAACAGTCGAAGAGCTCAATTTGCCTCCTATTTTAAAAACGTTTGCTCAGCGTCAGCAGGGCTTCTTCCTTGTGGTTGGTCCTGCAGGACAGGGAAAATCCACAACGCTCGCTGCTCTCATTGATCTTATCAACGAAGAACGTCTTGAGCACATCGTTACGATTGAAGACCCTATCGAATATATTTTCAAACCGAAAAAATCTATCATTGATCAACGTGAAATTCGCGTTGACGCAGCCGATTTCCCAAGCGCGCTCTGGGCGGTGTTTCGACAAGATATTGACGTGGTGATGATCGGTGAGATGCGTCAGCCCGCAACTATGGCGACAGCGGTAACAGCCGCAGAAACGGGTCATTTGGTATTTTCTACACTCCACACCAACAGCGCTTCACAGACAGTCGAGCGTATTATCGACTCATTCCCTCCAGAGCAACAAGGTCAGATTCGCCTTCAGCTTGCAGGAAGCCTTGCAGGTATCTTCTCTCAGCGTCTTATCCCTCGCATTTCCGGTGGTCTTATTCCTGCTTATGAGCTTTTGGTAAATAATGCGGCAGTTGCAAACGTTATTCGCGATAAGCGCACACACGAGATCAATACAATTATCGAAACAAGCTCCGCAGAAGGCATGATCGACCTCAACCGCTCTCTTGTTGAGCTTGTGCGGGCAGGTGAGATTACTGTTGAGAATGCATATAAGTATTCAAACAATCCAAAGGTGCTCGAGAAATTGCTCTAACGCGTATACACAACCATGCTTTTTAATTACACAGCTATAGACAACACAGGACAAGCGCGCGAAGGTTCTATCGACGCGACAACTGTTGATGTGGCGATTAGTTCTCTCCAAGGGCGAGGGCTTATTATCTCGTCTATTGCTCCTGCAGAAAAGCCAACACTTATGTCGAAGATTCCATTCTTCAACAAAGTGTCCAACAAAGATGTTGTTATCATGTCTCGTCAGATGGCGACACTCTTTGAGGCGCAGGTATCAGCGTTGCGTATTTTCAAGTTGCTTTCATCACAAGTAGACAACCCTCAGCTCCGGAAAAGCCTCGGGCTGATTGCCGACGATCTACAGGAGGGAAGCACGATTTCAAAAGCGCTTGCAAAGCATCCCAATATTTTTACTCCGTTTTATATCAATATGGTGCGCTCTGGCGAAGAGTCTGGTCGTCTCGATCAAACATTCGGCTATCTTGCCGACTACCTCGACCGCTCGTATGAGGTAACATCAAAGGCGAAGCACGCACTTATTTATCCAGCGTTCGTCATCTTTACATTCGTGGGTGTGATGGCGCTCATGTTTACCGTCATCATTCCAAAGATTACACCGATTCTTGAAGAGTCTGGCCAAGAGTTGCCGATTTATACAAAGATTGTGCTTGGTTTGAGTGATTTCTTTATCAACTACGGCATCTTTTTCCTCGGTGGTCTTGCCGTGGCGATTTTTATCTTCCGTCGATTTGTCAGGACGCAAGAGGGTCGTTTCTCGTTTGACCAGTTTCAGCTGAGTATTCCATATGTCGGTGATTTGTATCGCAAATTGTATCTCTCGCGCATCGCCGACAACATGAACACAATGATCTTGAGCGGTATCTCTATGGTGAAGGCGCTTGAAACAACTGCTGCAGTGGTCGGCAACGAAGTATACCGTGATGTTCTCGAGAAAAGTTTGCAGTCTGTAAAAGGAGGTGGTTCGCTTTCTACTGCGTTTAGTCAGTACCCACAGATTCCTGCGGTGATGACGCAAATGATAAAAGTGGGTGAGGAGACAGGTGAGCTTGGAAATATCTTGAAAACACTTGCAAAGTTTTATCAACGAGAAGTGTCTGGTGCTGTCGACACGCTTGTCGACCTCATCGAGCCTGTGATGGTGGTGGCGCTCGGCCTTGGTGTCGGCATCCTCCTTGCGTCGGTCCTTATGCCGATCTACAACCTCGCTTCCTCGTTTTAGGTGAAATTAGCGTTATCCACACGGTATTTTTGCCTACATCTCTTTTGCGATATAATACGTGTATACGTTTTGTAAAAAACGTTTCCCTGCAAGGGATAGCTGGTCGATATAACCCTTCCCTTATAGGGAAGCATAAAATAAGGATTATAAGTTTTATTAGTACGAAAAGTTTATTATGAAGAAAAATACGAATCGAGGTTTTACACTCATCGAATTGCTTGTCGTTATTGCGATCATCGGTATTCTCTCATCTGTAGTCTTGGCTTCTCTCAATAGTGCTCGAAATAAGGGTGCTGATGCGGCAGTAAAATCAAATCTAAGTAACATTAGAGCGCAGGCAGAGGTTGTCTATGACGATGCGCCAGGAAGCTACGCTGGCGTTTGTGCAAATTCACAAGTTACAGCAGCTCAAGCTGCTGCTGAAACCGCAGGTGGTAATGGTGGTGAGTGTTACAATGCAGCTGGTTACTGGGTTGCTTGGGCAGGTCTCAAGCAGACAGCAACAGACGCTTGGTGTGTTGATAATACAGGTGTGTCTAAGCAGATTACAAAACCAACAGGAGCTATCACAGCTTGTCCGTAATCACTTCTGTGGTTTGAAAACAAAAACCGCCTTCGGGCGGTTTTTGTTTTGGGAGAAAGTGTGCGTGGTATACTTCTCTATATAGAAATACGCGCCACATATCATGCTACTTACCGCTATCGTTATATTTTTATTCGGGCTCATTGTTGGAAGTTTTCTCAATGTTGTTTCACTTCGACTCAATACCGGCATGTCGATTGTGTCAGGGCGTTCTCAGTGTTTTTCTTGTGGGCAGACATTGCGCTGGTACGAGCTTATCCCACTGTTTAGCTTTGTCGCACTCCGAGGTGCATGTCGTACATGTCGTACACCTATCTCATGGCAGTATCCACTCGTGGAGGTGATCACAGGACTTCTTTTTGTTGCGTTATACATTCGAGTCGGACTCGCTCCGTTCCTCCTGTATTACATGGGTATTGTGAGTGTGCTTATTGTGATTGCAGTATATGACCTACGACACAAAATTATTCCTGACATATTGTCGCTCATACTCGTCATCGCGACAGCTCTTGTTGCTCTTGTTCCTGTATTTGCGGGAGAGCCTGGTGCGGTGTGGGACATTCTTGCTGGTCCGCTTCTTGCGACACCGTTTGCGGCGTTGTGGTTTTTCTCTAAAGGGCGATGGATTGGCCTTGGTGATGCAAAGCTCGTGATTGGTCTCGGCTGTATGCTTGGTCTTGCGCAAGGGCTTTCTGCGATTGTTATTGCATTTTGGATTGGCGCGGCGTGGAGCGTGTCGTGGATACTTGCGAGTCGATTGTGTTCACCTGAAAAACGGCTTACAATGAAGAGTGAAATTCCGTTTGGACCGTTTCTCATTGCCGGCGCGCTTCTTGTGTTTTTCTTTGGGTGGAATGTGATGGGTTTATAGTCTATGAATAAAGGATTTACATTGATAGAGTTGATGATGAGTGTGGCGATTATGATGCTCGTCTCTGCTGTTGTTATCTACAATCACCAAAAGTTCAACGACAATCTTGAGATTACAAATCTGGCGTACACCGTCGCGCTCTCGTTGCGACAAGCTCAGGTGTATGGCATGAGCGTGCAGGGTCTTATTGAAGGAGACTCAGAAGAAGAGCGTTTTGGTGTGGCGTATGGTGTACATTTCGACATGGACCATCCAACATCGTATATCTTTTTTGCCGACACGAACCACGATGGCAGATATGGCGGAGATGAAGACAACTGCTCGGCTGGCTCTTCGGGAGGTGATCTCTGTTTGGAAAAAGTAACAATTGGCCGAGGGAACCAACTCGGTGCATTGTGTGAAAATTCTACCGCGGGGACATCGTGTTATTCCACAAACCGAGCGATTGATGTGACATACAAACGCCCTGAGCCGGATGGTAATTTTAAATCGAGTCTTTCAAATGGCACACCAAATAGTGTTGTCATAAGCGACGTCATTGTGCGCATTGTTTCTCCGGGTGGTCGTAGCAAAGATATTTCTGCATATACTACGGGGCAGATCGCTATCACAAATTCACCAGAATTATCTGAGGGGGGAGATATTGAGGTGCCCGTGAGCCCGCCACTTGGAGGTGGTAAAAAATAATGAAGAATATGTTTCCTAAAAAACAACAGCAGGGATTCCTCCTCGTCGAAATGCTCGTCGCGGTCTTTATCTTTACAATCGTGATGTTTGTGAGTATCACCGCGGTGCTTGCGCTCATTGATGCCAACAAGAAAAATCAGAGTATTAAGTCTGTGGTAAACAACCTCAACCTTGTTGTGGGAAGTATGGCGAAAAATCTAGCAGTTGGAACATTTTATTATTGTGGTATCGCAAGCAGTAATACATATGTGCCATCCGACGCAAACGAGTTGCTCAACTACAACCACGATTGTGTCAATGGAAGTTCGTCGATTACGTTTACGTTTAATGAAGATTCAAACGGCACGGGGCCCAATCCCGACGTTATCCGATACAAATATGTTGAAACTGATTCTGTAAACCATACAGGATATATCGCGCGTTCTATTGATAGTACAAATAATACTGATTTTATTGCAATCACCGCACCAGAGGTACATGTAACTAGTCTGATGTTTTATGTCTTTGGCACGGCGCCACTCGTGGTGCCGATAGATGGCGGTGCGGCGCTTGGTGATGCAGAACAGCCGTATGTGGTGATGGTGGTACGCGGATATGCAGGAAATACAAACACCACAAAATCGCAGTTTCATATCCAGACAACAGTGTCCCAGCGATCACTCGACGCGTATTATAAAGATATATGATGAATACACGACCACATCGTCGCGCATATCAGTCGGCATTCACGGTCATTGAAGCACTGGTGGCTATTTCTATGCTGTTGTTGGCAGTTTCAAGCTCCTTTGCAATAGGTCAGTCGAGCCTGCAGTCTTCGAGTTTGGTAAAAAATAAAATTGTTGCGTACTACCTTGCTCAAGAGGGAATCGAATACATCCGCCACATGCGCGACAACAATGGTTTGGCAATGCTTAAAAACAAATCAGACAACTCAATGTCGTGGCTCGATGGATACGCGCATTATTATGGTGATTGGACGCAAAATGATCCGTGTTCAATCGGTAATGTTTGTCGTGTTGATATTACAAACCAAGTAACACCGCTCACCCAGTGTCAGCACGGCATCTGTCCAAATCTATACATAGAGCAGTCTAGTGGCCTCTTTCAGTATGGGACGACAGGAAGCGCTGTCGATAGCGGATTTGTGCGCAGTATCTCAATCGGAGGAACGGGAACAAGTGATCAGCGTGAAATACAGGTGGTCGTGACGGTGTCGTGGACTCAAAATGGTGTAAGTAAGAGTCTGGTGTTGTCGGAAAATCTATATAATTGGCAGCAAATACAAGAGATTGATTAGCATGAAAAAGTCTATCGCACACAACAAAGGTATCGCACTCCTCATGGCTGTTATTATTACCACCACGCTGATGTTGGTGAGTTTTGCGTTGTCACACATTTCTCTCAAAGAACTTCTCCTGTCGCATGCGGGCCAAGAATCACAGGTCGCCTTTTATGCCGCTGATACGGGTATAGAATGTGCGCTCTTTTGGGACACAAAAAATCCTGATGACGAACTTGGTTTGAGTGCTTTTGCAACAAGTACCGCGTCGACGATTCGATGCAATAGAAATATTATTTCTGCGACATCCGATGACGTTCCGTCGATACCAAACCCAACCCCGACACTTGTGGGCGGTGGGGGAAATGCAAACGCAACAAGCACGTTTCATATATTGATAGATGGCCCAGGAGCAACTGATGGCCCATGTGCCATTGTTCGTGTAGGTAAGCATTATGTGTCTGCTGACCGTATAGAAACGACGGTGGAGTCTCGAGGGTACAATACGTGCACGGTCGAAGATCCTCGTCGTATCGAGCGTGCGCTACGCGTCGTCTACTAGGTTTCGTTGAAAAATACCCCATAACAGGTACAATTTCTGCATGACTACTCGTGCTCCTCAAGAGGTTCGTGAACGACTAGAAAAGCTAAAGGCCGCGATTGAGAAATATCGCTATGCATATCATGTACTCGATAAGGACGAGATTTCCCCTGAGGCACTGGATTCTTTGAAAAGGGAGCTTTCAGAGATTGAAGAAGAGTACCCAGAGCTCAAAACCCCAGATTCTCCATCTGCTCGTGTTGCAGGTGAGCCACTACCTGAATTTACAAAAGTACCACACAAAGTACCACAGTGGTCTTTTAATGATGCGTTTTCCGAAGATGACATGCGTAAGTTTGATGAGCGTGTCAAAAAGATGTTGCGCCAAGAGCTTGGGCGCGACGTTGCTCCTACCTATGTGGCGGAACTTAAGATTGATGGTCTTAAGGTGGTGCTTGAATATGAGAAAGGGGTGCTCAAAACAGCGGCAACGCGCGGTGATGGGCGTGTGGGTGAGGACGTAACGGCAAACGTTAAGACAATTGAGTCGGTACCGCTTCGGCTTTCTGAAGACAGCGACGCGATTGTTGAGGGGGAAGTGTGGCTCGGCAAAAAAGCTCTTGCGGCACTCAATGAATCTCGCGTCGCTCAAAGCCAGCCGGTGTTTGCAAACCCTCGGAATGCGGCGGCCGGTTCTATCCGCCAGCTTGACCCGAAAATCGCGGCCGGCCGCCGCTTGCAAGTATTTATCTACGATCTTGCGTTTGCGCCAACGCACAACCCGCCAACACAAATAGAAGAACTTCAGTTGTTGCAGAAACTCGGCTTTAAGGTCAATACGCATTTTAGAATGTGTTCACACATGGATGATGTGATTGCCTTTTGGAAAGAGTGGCAGACAAAGAGTAAACACGAAGACTATCTTATCGATGGTGTCGTCGTGAAGGTTAATGAGCGGGAATATCAGGACGCGCTTGGATACACAGGTAAGGCGCCACGTTTTGCGATTGCGTTTAAGTTTCCCGCAGAGCAGGTAACAACAGTTGTTGAAGATATACAGCTTCAGATTGGCCGAACCGGCGTCGTGACTCCTGTTGCGCATTTGCGCCCCGTGCTTGTCGCGGGCTCTGTGGTGTCTCGCGCGACGCTTCACAATGAAGATGAGATCCGGCGCTTAGATGTGCGCATCGGCGACACGGTTATTTTGCAGAAAGCCGGAGATGTGATTCCAGATATTGTGCGTGTTGTTACAGACATGCGTACAGGTAAAGAAAAGCCGTATGTGTTTCCAACACACGTTGCGGAGTGTGGTGGCGACGGGCGTATCGAGCGCATCCCAGGCCAAGCTGCGTACCGCTGTGTAGCAAAAGATTCCGCAGCACAACATCGCCGAAAGCTGTATCACTTTGTATCCAAACACGCATTTGATATCGACGGTCTTGGTCCGCGTATAATCGACGCGCTCTTGGACGAGCACCTAGTCTCTTCTTTTGAGGACATATTCACGCTCAAGCGAGGCGACCTTGTCGATCTTCCGCGTTTTGCAGAAAAGTCTGTAGATAATTTACTCACAGCAATAGAAACTGCACGTAATACCACATTGGCTCGCCTCATCATCTCTCTTTCTATTCCCCAAGTTGGAGAAGAGACAGCTCATGATCTCGCGCATCATTTTAAAACAATCGACACTCTTCGTCGGGCATCCGTGGAAGACCTTGAGGCACTCAGTGGTGTTGGTCCAATAGTTGCACGCTCTGTGCACGAATGGTTTTCAGATAAGCATCATGCGCGGATGCTCGACAAGCTCCTCGCGGAAATACGGATTGTTGCGGACACCGTGTCCGACATCCCACAAACTCTTTCAGGAAAGACATTTGTACTTACGGGTACGCTATCTACAATGGGTCGCGATGAGGCAAAAGAAAAAATTCGTGCTCGTGGTGGCTCAGTGTCTGGATCGGTGTCTGTAAAGACTGATTTTGTGGTAGCGGGAGAAAATCCAGGCTCAAAACTCGATGATGCCAATAGTATGAATGTGGCAGTCCTTACCGAGGATGAGTTTTTGCGTATGTTACGATAACTTGCTATTGTACTCACATGATAACCCCGTCGGATATAGAAAAGCTTGCGGAACTCGCTCGTGTGGCGGTTGCTCCAGAAGAGAAAGAGTCTCTTGCTCACGATCTTGGCTCGATTGTAGACTACATCAGCACGATTGAGGAAGCTGGTATTGAGGGTACAGAAGGTGTCGTGCCCGCACTTGTTGATACGGTGATGCGAGCAGATGGAGAGCCTCATGCTTCTGGCATGTACACAGAAAAACTTCTTGCTGAAGCTCCGTCTCGTGAAGGAGATTATGTAAAGGTGAAAAAAATTCTCTCATAATACTGGTATGAAGATTGACCTCAACACACTCACTATTGCACAAGCGCACGAACATCTTGTACGCAAGGATTTTTCTGTACGTGATCTCTGCCAAGCGCATCTTGATATCATCACCTCACGCGACACGACGGTGCACGCGTTTCTTGAGCTTTATCCAGACATTGATGCACAGATAGATCGCGCACAAAAACGTATCGATGACGGCTCCGCACACATACTCACAGGTATTCCGATCGCACTCAAAGACAATATTTTGGTAGAAGGCAAACACGCCAGTGCGTCATCTAAAATTCTCGAAGGATACACTGCCACCTATTCATCTACTGCAGTGCAAAAGCTTATTGACGCAGGCGCTGTGTTGATTGGGCGTACAAACATGGACGAGTTTGCAATGGGAAGCTCGACCGAAACATCTGCGTATGGGATTACACGCAACCCTCACGACGAAACACGAGTGCCGGGAGGTTCTTCTGGAGGAGCGGCGGCCGCTGTGGCGATGCATGGCGCGCTTGCGGCGCTTGGCTCTGACACTGCGGGCTCTGTGCGACAGCCGGCGAGCTTTTGTGGTTGTGTTGGTCTTAAGACGACGTACGGTAGCGTTTCTCGACATGGGCTTATGGCAATGGGCTCATCGCTCGATCAGATCGGCCCTATCACGCGCACGGTTACCGATGCTGAAGTGATATTCAACACGATACATGGGCAGGATTCATTTGATAGCACAACGATTCCAAACGAGACATACGCTCGCATGAGTGCAGAGCCACAAAAGGGTTCAGGAAAGCCCGTGGTGGGCGTGCCGTGGCATCTTGTCGACACGGAGGGTTTGGACCCTGCGGTCAAAGAAAATTTCAATCAGGCGCTTGAGCGTCTTCGTGGGCTTGGGTATGAGATACGAGATATTGAGCTTCCACACGTGAAATATTCATTGCCGACGTACTATATTTTGATGCCAGGCGAAGTGTCTTCAAATCTCGCTCGTTTTGACGGCGTAAAATTTGGCATGCACACTGATACTGCGACACTTCTTGAGGATTACAAACAGACACGCGGTCTTGGTTTTGGAAAAGAGGTTCGACGTCGTATTCTCATTGGCACATATGTACTTTCAAGTGGATACTATGACGCGTACTACAACAAAGCACAGTCAGCACGTACGCTTATCACCAAAGATTTTTTGAAAGCATTTGAGGGTGTTGATGTTATTATGACTCCAACGACACCTACTCCGGCATTTAAGATTGGAGAAAAGACAAAAGACCCAGTCCAGATGTATCTTGCAGATATTTTTACAGTGCCAGCAAACATTGCGCGAATTCCTGCGCTCAGCGTGCCGTCGGGTACGGTGTCTGTCGATGGTGTAGAACTTCCTCTTGGTGTGCAATTTATGGCGGGCGAATGTAAAGAGAATCTGCTCTTTGCTGTGGGTAAGGATTTCCTTGGCGAGGCGTCGGCGTAGTATACTGTACGCATGGCAGATAAAGAAAAGGGTGGAGGAGATCCATCCACTGGTCCGCTCGGAACATCAAATCCATGGGAGTTTGTGTTGATTGCAGGCATTCTCTCACTCCTGCTCACCTTTATTGTTGTTCAGATTTTTGTATTCCTTCGATCGATCAATGCACAGGCACGTGTTGAGACTTTTTTTGCGTGGATACGAGCACTTCTCCCATATGCCCGCATTTTCGGAATTCTGTTTTCTCTCGTGTTGCTCTACGTTACGTTTTCTGTCTGGCGTAAACTCAGCAAGCTCAAACATGAAATCGAAGCGCGCTACGCTCCTCCAGAAAAGACTCCAGCTGAGATGCACGCGCCTGTTCTTTCAGCAAATCCAGCTCAGAAAAAGTGGGAGCGTATACAAAAGCATATGGTGTCTGATAAAGAAAATGACTGGAAGATTGCTATTATTGAAGCCGATGCAATTCTCGAGGAGATGATGGATAAAATGGGGTATCACGGTGAAAATCTCGGAGCAAAACTCAAAGCAGTTGAGCCGAGCGATTTTACCACTATCGACAATGCATGGGAGGCGCATAAGGTGCGCAATGAAATTGCTCACGGTGGTGCAGAGTTTCGCTTAAGCGAGCGCGAGGCGCGTCGAATCATAGCTCTCTACGAGAGTGTGTTTCGAGAGTTTAAGTATATTTAGTGGGGACAGGGCACCCTTGCCTTTTAGGAATTCTGTGCTAGTATGCTTTGACATAGCGGGGTAGAGCAACAGTAGCTCGCAAGGCTCATAACCTTGAGATTGCCGGTGCAAATCCGGCCTCCGCAACAAGAACGCAAAAACCGCCCTCGAGGGCGGTTTTTGTATGGTTATTGATTTGTATAGAATGCTATTGTTCGCCTGAGACCTTCGTCAAAACCCACGGCAACTTTATAGCCAAGCAGTTTTTGCGCCTTTGAAATATCTGCTAGGGAATGAGCCACATCACCCGCGCGTAATGGTCCGCGGGTAGGCTGTATCTGTGTACCAAGTACTGTATTTATTTTCTCCACGAGTTGATCGAGAGAAATCTCAACGCCTGTCGCGATATTGATAACTTCTCCTGCGCATGTATCTGGTGCGTGGCACGCCAGAATCATCGCGAGAACGTTGTTGTCGACATAGGTAAAATCTCGAGATACATCGCCAAATATAGTAGGCGATTCTCCACGCGCTATTTTTTTGATAAACACTGGAATAACGGCAGAATATGGAGAGTCGGGGTCTTGGTGTGGTCCAAAGACATTGAAATAACGAAGGCAGACTGTCTGGAGGCCATAGAGCTTGAAAAACATTTGGCAATAGTGTTCACCTGTAAGCTTCTGAAGCGCGTACGGAGAATTGACTGATGTTGGCATGGATTCTTCTTTCGGCATAATCGGAGAATCTCCATATGCAGAAGATGAAGCCGCGTAGATAAATCGTTTTACTCCCGCTTCGCGTGATGCAACGAGGAGTGTGAGTGTGCCCTCGATGTTTGCCCTGTTGGTGAGCACTGGGTCGTCTACAGAACGGGGTACAGAAGGGATTGCGGCATGATGAAGTACAAAATCGACACCGTTCACGGCCTTTTGTACGACAGCCATGTCGGTGATATCTCCTTCTATAAAATCAATCGAATCAAGAAATGCTTTAATGTTGTCGATACGTCCCGTAGATAGGTTGTCGAGCACACGCACTCGCTCTCCACGCTCGACAAGCGTGCGCACAATATTTGAGCCAATGAAACCTGCACCTCCAGTGACAAGATATGTGGCCATTCTGCGCGGTCGACGGGACTTGAACCCGCAACCTCTCGCGTGACAGGCGAGTGCTCTAACCAAGTTGAGCTACGACCGCAATAGGATACAATCTAACAGATTTTCGCTTCTCACACAATACTGGTGTCGGGGGTGGGGATTGAACCCACGACCCCGGGCTTATGAGTCCCGTGCTCTACC